>CADCUW010000338.1 GCA_902805985.1 uncultured Rubrobacteraceae bacterium | reverse complement strand
GACCTACCTCTAGGCGTCGTGCTCGGCACCTTCGGGGTAGAGCGTCACGCCGTCCGCTTCACCGGCCAGCAAGCCCACTCCGGCTCGACCCCGATGGACGTGAGGCGCGACGCGTTCGTCGCCGCCGCCCGGTCGGCCGTAGCCTTCAGGGACGACGCCGCCAGCCGCGACGACGTACGGGCCACCACCGGCTTCGTCAACGTCAGCCCGGCCATAGTGACCGCCTTCAACGGCTGGTGCGAGGCGTCCCTCGACCAGCGCGCCCTCGACCCGGACGTGCTCTCCGACATGCTCCAGAAGGCCAAGGAGGCGAGCGAGAAGGTCGCGCGAGAAGAGGGTTGTGAAGTCGAATGGGAGCGCCTCTGGCAGATAGAGCCCATCCCCTTCGACGAACATCTTATAGGGCTGGCCGAGGAGGCCGTCAACGAGGTAGCGGGTGTCTCTCACCGTCTGCCGAGCGGGCCCTTGCACGACGCGGCCGAGATGGCGCGCCTCATGCCGACGGTCATGCTCTTCGTAAAGAGCCTGCGCGGCCTGAGCCACACCAAAGACGAGGACACGCCGGAGGAGGATCTCGAACTCTCGGTTCGGGCGCTGCACAGGCTGACGGAGAAGACGATCGCGTGGGCGGAAGATAGGCAATGAGGCTTTGAGGCCCTAGATCTGGGGTTTTCCTTGAACCTTGGAACCTAGAGAACCTACTAGAAGGGAGGCCAACTTGGAACGCGAGCGCTACGGGGACTTCGGCTTCAACGATCCGGCCGAGCTGTCCAGGATCAAGGCCGAGGTGAGCTCGTCGAGCCTCTATAACGAGGACCTGGCGCCGACGGGGCCGGAAGAGCGGACGTGGACGACCTACAACATCGCGGCGCTCTGGATCGGGATGGCTATAGTCATCACGACCTACACTTTAGCCTCCGGCCTGATGGCCGCCGGGATGCTGTGGTGGCAGGCCCTGCTCACGATCTCTTTAGGCAACCTCCTGGTGCTGGTGCCGATGCTCCTGAACGCCCACGCGGGGACGAAGTGGGGGGTGCCCTTCCCCGTCTTCGCAAGGGCGTCCTTTGGGGTGAGGGGCGCGAACTTCGCCGCGATAGCGAGGGCGCTCGTGGCGTGCGGGTGGTTCGGGATACAGACCTGGATCGGGGGCCTGGCGCTCAGCTCTCTCATGGGTGCCGTCTGGGGCGGTTGGGGGAATGTGCCGGGGAACACGGCCATAACCTTCATGGTGTTCTGGGCTATACAGGTGGTGATCATCTGGTTCGGTGTGGAGGGTGTGAAGTGGTTCGAGGCCTTCTCCGCGCCGCTCCTGATCGCGGGCAGCCTGGCGCTATTGGCCTGGGGTATCTCGGCCGGCGGCGGGCTCGGGAACGTTCTCTCGACCTCCTCCGGGCTCCAGACGGGCAACGCGCCCTTCTGGGCGCTTTTCTGGCCGTCGCTGGCGGCGAACGTGGGGTACTGGATCACGGTCTCCCTCAACATCCCGGACTTTACCCGTTACGCCAGGAACCAGCGCTCGCAGGTCGTCGGCCAGGCCATAGGGTTGCCGCTGACGATGACCGCGTTCTCGTTTATAGGGATAGCGGTGACGGCGGCCACCATCGTCGTCTTCGATGAGGCGATCTGGGACCCCGTCGCCCTCATCACCAGGCTCCTCACCGACCTCCCCATACTCCTGATAATCGCCATGATCGTCATAGCGATAGCCCAGATCTCGACGAACATGGCGGCGAACGTTGTCTCCCCATCGTTCGACTTCTCGAACCTGGCGCCCAAGTACATCTCGTTCAGGATGGGCGGGCTCATCACGGCGCTGCTCGGCATCGTCTCCTTCCCGTGGGTGCTCTTCAACAACGTCGGGGCCTACATCTTCACGTGGCTGGTGGGCTACGGGAGCCTGCTCGGGGCGATAGGGGCCGTGATGATCGTGGACTACTGGATCCTCAGAGGTAGGCACCTCGACCTCGCGGACCTCTACAAGCACGACGGCCGCTACGCCTACTCCGGCGGCTGGAATTGGCGGGCCATAGCCGCCATAGTCATCGGCGTCGGCCCCGTCCTCCCCGGCTTCATAAAGGCCGCCACGACCCCCGGCTTCGCCGGCGTCTTCGAGAACCCGACCTTCGTCGAGAGCCTCTACAACTACGGCCTGTTCTTCACCTTCCTGGTCGCGGGCATCGCGTACCTGATCCTCACCCTCGCGACCGGCGGCGCCACCGAACCGACCCGGGAGGCGGGCCGCGAACCGGAGACGGCGTGAGGGGCTGACGGATGCCCGACGCGACCACCTACGGCCTCTTCGTCGCCGCCGCCCTGGCGCTGCTCCTGGTGCCGGGGCCGGCCGTCTTCTACGTCATCGCGCGCGGCATCGAGGGTGGCCGCCCCGCCGGGCTCGTCTCCTGCCTCGGCATCGAGGCCGGCACGCTCCTGCACGCGGCCTTCGCCGCCGTCGGGCTCTCGGCCATAGTCGCCTCGTCGGCCACGGCTTTCGCGGTCGTGAAGTGGATGGGGGCCGCCTACCTCGTCTACCTCGGGCTCAAGAAGCTCTTCGGCAACGACGAAAGCGACGAACCCGTCGAGGTGGCACGGGAGCCGCTGGGGCGCGTCTTCGTGCAGGGCGTGCTCGTGCAGGTCCTCAACCCGAAGGTGGCGCTCTTCTTCCTGGCTTTTCTGCCGCAGTTCGTGGACCCTTCACGCGGGCCCGTGTGGGCCCAGATCCTGCTCCTCGGCACGACCCTCGGCGCTATAGGCTTCTTTACCGACGGCCTCTACGCCCTGCTCGGCGGCTCGGCCGGCGGCTGGTTGAAGCGGCGCGGCACCGGCCTCCGCCGGACCGGGCGCTACCTCTCCGGCGGCGTCTACCTCGCCCTCGGCGCGGCGAGCGCGGCGACCGGCTCGGGAAAGGACTGAGAGCATGGACTTCGCCGTGACCCTCCAGACGAACCCGCCCGCCCGCCGCGTCGTCGAGCTGACCAAAAAGGCCGAGCAACTGGGCTTCACCCACGCCTGGACCTTCGACTCGCACATCCTCTGGCAGGAGCCTTACGTTATCCACTCCCAGATGCTCTCTGCCACGGAGAGGATAGTCGTCGGTCCCTTCGTCACCAACCCGGTGAGCCGCGATCCTTCGGTAACAGCCTCTACGTTCGCCACCCTCAACGATATGTTCGGCAACCGGACAATCTGCGGCATCGGCCGCGGCGACTCCGTGGTGCGCGTCCTCGGGCGCAAACCGACCACCCTTCGCCAACTGGAGGAGGCGATGCGCGTCATAAAAGACCTCGCCGAGGGCCGGGAGACCGATTACGGCGGCGTCAACGTCAAGATCCCCTGGGTAAAGGACGGCAAACTCGACGTCTGGATGGCCGGCTACGGCCCGAAGGCCCTGAGCCTCGTCGGGCGCAAGGCCGACGGCTTCATCCTCCAGCTCGCCGACCCCGTCATCCTGGAGTGGACCATGAAGCACGTCCACGACGCAGCCAGAGAGGCCGGCCGCGACCCGAGAGAGGTCAAGATCTGCGTCGCGGCCCCCGCCTACGTCGGCGGCGACCTCGATCACCAGCGCGACCAGTGCCGCTGGTTCGGGGGCATGGTCGGCAACCACGTAGCAGACCTCGTCTCCCGCTACGGCGAGGACGGCGGGGTCCCGCACGCCCTGACCGACTACATAAAGGCTAGAGAGGGCTATGACTACTCCCACCACGGCCAGGCCGGCAACCCCACCACCGACTTCGTCCCCGACAATATCGTCGACCGCTTCTGCGTCCTCGGCACCGTCGAGGATCACGTCAAGAAGCTGACCGAGCTAAAGGACCTCGGCGTAGACCAGTTCAACATCTACCTCATGCACGACGCGATGGACGAGACGCTGGACGCTTACGGGCGGGAGATCATGCCGGTGTTGGGTACAGCGCAGACGATGTAAGTCCCTGGCTGTGGCGCGGTTTCTATAAGCCTAATCGTCAGTTCTTAGTCTGAATATCCGTACACAGGCGTTTCGATAACTTTTTCTGGTTCTGTGCCGCTCGAGGTGGTCTCTCGCAGACACTCGACCGCGTGGGGCGCGAAGAACTGCTCGCCTGTCTCCTCGTCTACCCGCGCCGGCACATTATCTATAACGTAGAGTTTGCCTTCTACCTCCAGGGTTTAGATAACCCTGCGTTCTACTAGAGCTTCGATCTTGCTCATTTCGTTTGTCCCTCTTGAAGTCGACCCAGCGGTCGGGCGCCGGTTCGTAGAGCGTTATGTATCTCGGCCACGCGCTGGTGCGACGGTACCTGGATCGCCACCCCACCGTCGGCCTCGCCGAGGCTACGCGCCTTCCCGCCGAGCTACCCTTGGGCTAGGGTTGCCGCCACCCGAAACGCGATCCTCAACGGCGAACCTGGGTTCTCGTAAGTAGAGACTATTTTGTTTGCTACCGGCGCGCTTCGCGGTCCAGTACCTCGACAGTATCTTTGTAGAACTGCTGGGCTTTTTCGTGGCTTTCGCCGATGCAGACGGTGCCGAGCTTGCCGTACTGGGAAAGGGCGCCTATGAGGTGGAAGATGACGCCCTGCTGGCTGGCGGAATCGAAGTGGAGGCCGTTGTTGACGGCGATGTCTATGAGGTCGTCGGGGGTGAGACCCTTGTAGTCCGGGCTCTGGAGGTTGTCCGAGGCGTAGTAGTAGCAGGGTTTGTCCGTGGGGGTGCAGTAGAGGCCTTCGTCCGGGTCGTAGACGCCATCGGTGAGGAAGCGCAGGATCAGGTACGGGTGCGTCGTCCCGCCCTTCCTCAGGTTGATCTCGATGGCCGCGTGCTCCCACCCGTCCCCCCGCCGCATCGAGATGAAGTCGATGGCGAACCGCCCCAAAGCGCCGCGCTTCTTGAGTACCTCCCCGACCCGTTCTCCGGCCTCCTTGAGATCCCGGCTGTAGGCCGCGTCGGCGGGGAAGGTGCTGCCGAGGAAGATCTGGCCGGAGGGCCC
>CADCUW010000337.1 GCA_902805985.1 uncultured Rubrobacteraceae bacterium | reverse complement strand
TTTGGAAAAGCGAATCGGGCACCGAATCGGGACCCCAGGGCCGCCAAGAAGGCACGAAGGGGCCTCGATCGGCCGCTTCCTGGCGCCGAAAACGCTCGGCTGAGAAGCCTTTGACCCTTTTCCAAACGGTTTCTCCACGCACTCGGGTGAATAGGCCTACCGCTTGACTCGGCGCAGGATGGAGATGCCGATCAGAAGTGCCCAGACCTGCAAGGGGAAGACGGCCAACCTTTCCAGGGTCCCCAGCCCGAGGCCTAGGTCTTGATGTCCCAGGAACAGGACCGCGGAGGCGAGCCCGACGGCGCCGAGCGTTAGGGAATACGGGCGGATCGCACGCATCCCGCTCCCCCGGCTGGGGTTCGCGACGAGGAGTAAGGAGGCGTTCCCCAAGAAGAAGATGACCAACGCGGCCAGCAGGTGGAGGGCCAGGTTCACGTCCGCCGGGGCCAGGCCGACCATGACCCAAGCCGTCCCTGACAGGAGGATCAACGTGTGCCAGGCCCAACTGGAGAATCCACCGCGCCAGAGGGGGCCAGTAAGGACGAGACCGACCACGAGGAGGAGGCCCTGCAGCACGAACGAGACGTTCATCCAGGCGTGCAGGGGCGAGCAGACGTGCCTGCCGTCCCAAGCCCCACACCCAACGTTTCCGAGGTCGCTTATATTGTTGGCCGCCCAACTGTACGGCTCGGACCATGCGGCCCCGACGATCAGCTGGAGGGCGAAGCACTGGATGGTACCGAGTACCCACGCCCAAGCCCCCAGCCGCACAAGACCCTGTCCGACTATGCCGCGGGTAGGGGACGTGGTCGCCTTTTCGCTTGGCTGTTCGTACACCCGGCCCCCTAGAATCGTGCGATCGACCCCGAACATGCCTACGTTCGAACTACCTTCACGGTTTCCCAGGTGTTGGTCCGCATCGTGCGTCTCCGAAGACCTTGCTCCGGAACTTCGTAGAATCCCCTACACGTGAAGTTCGCAGAACGCCCCTTCCACGCACTCCGATGAATAGGGCCAATAGGAAGGGCCGGATACCGCGAGGTTTGACACCGAACATATGTGTGGTAAGAACATAGTAGCAAGCTCTTACAATCATGGAGGTACACGGTGGAAGCCACCGCCAAGAACATCGACAAGACCGCCCGCACCGCCCGCGAGATGGCCGAGGCCCAGCGCGACTCCTTCGAGGCTCTGGCCGAGAACTTCGCGGCCGCCCAGCGCAGGAGCATGGGACTCGCCGAAGGTGGTCTCAAGTTCGTGAAGCTTCAGGAGGACAACGCCAGGGCCGCACAGGAGTTCTTCGCCAACGGCGTCAGGTTGCTGCAGCTTCAGGGGCGCAACGCCGAGTTCGTCCAGGGCTGGACTAACGACGCTGTCGAGGTCGTGCGCGAGCAGGCCGAGCACAACGCCCGCACCGCCGAGGCCTTCGCACGTGCTATCGGCAGGCAGCAGGAGAGCTTCCGGACGCTTAGCAGGGGTTGGGTCGGGGCCTACACGGAGTTCTTCGGCCCCTTCGCCTTTGCCCGGCAGGCCACGAGGGCCTTCCAGGATGCCACCCGGCAGGGCCTCGAGGCCACCGAGCAGGTTGCAAGGCAGGGCCTGAGGGTTGCCCAGGAGACCACCGAGCAGGGCCTGAGGGTCGTCGAGGAGGCCACCGAGCGGACCGAGGACGTCCTCCGCGAGACCGAGAAGGTCACCCGCGAGACGGAGATCAGGACCGCCGTCTTCGGCGCCCTGAAGACCACCGACTACGACGCTTTGACCGTGGATGAGATCTCCAAGAGGATCGAGGGCCTTCCGGCCGAGCAGCTCAAGCAGGTTCGGGAGTTCGAGAAGAACAACAAGAACCGCGAGACGCTCGTCGCGCAGATCGACCGCAAGATAAGGGCCAACGCCTAGGGCGAACCCTTTAGAGAACGAGACGTCGAGGGCCGGGGCTAACCCCCCGGCCCTCTTCGCGTGCCTCGGTGCGGCCTCCCTCGTCCCGGCGAACTTCCTAGGAACCCCCTCTGGGCGAAGGTAGCGGAACACCCTCGGCTCTAAGCCCCGAGAAGCAGAACCTTCCGGGACGTACGGTGGATAGTGTCGCCGAACCTATGCCCGCCTCCCGCGTCCGGTCCCACAGACGGTCGGGGTGCGGCGGACCGTTGCGCGGCGCAGGGTTGCACATTTAGGGCCATCTTTGCCCCCGTCGGCCGCAGAAGGCTTGCCCGCGGCCGCGGCGGCGAGTTAGATGATCCCATGGCGGACACGAAGAACGCGGGCGAGATCCTCGAGGCCGTCGTCGAGGACGGGCGCCGGGAGCTGGACCGGGCCTCGCTCGGCCTGGCCGTCAGCGGCGTCGCCGCGGGGCTCAACATCTCGTTCTCGGCGGTGGCCCTGGCGGTCGTGGGCGCCCTCACGGGGGGCGTGGGGCTCGCCGCCTACCTGGCCTACCCTTTGGGCTTCCTCATCGTCATCCTGGGCAAGGCGCAGCTCTACACCGAGAACACGGTGACGCCGGTGACGGTGGCGCTCACCGACCCGAGGACCGTGCCCAACATGATGAGGCTGTGGGCGGTGGTTTTCGTGGCCAACGTGCTGGGAGCCATGCTGTTCTCCGCCGCGGTCGTCTACGGGCATATCCTCGAGCCCGGCGCCCTGCGGATCCTGTTCGAGGAGGTCGCCCACAAGGCCGAGTACGGGTTCGGAACCGTGTTCTTGAAGGCGATCTTCGGCGGCTGGCTGGTCGCCATGATCGCGTGGCTGGTGGCGGCCTCCAAGGACACCATCTCCCAGGTGTTCTTCGTCTTCTCGCTGGCGTTCCTGATCCCGGCCGCGGGTCTCACGCACTGCATAGCCGGCTCCTCGGAGTTCCTGATAAGCGTCTTCTCCGGCGAACAGACGTGGGGGGTGTACCTCGGCGGTTTCCTGGTGCCGACCACTTTGGGCAACACCGTGGGCGGGGTGATCCTTGTGGCGCTCTTGAACTACGGGCAGGTAATGGGCTCGAGGGCCAAGACGTCCCTCTCGGGGGTCACGGACCGGGGGGACTAGGAGGACCCCGGAACGCCCCCAAGCAGAGAAGCGCACGACCGGGCCCATGCGCGAAGTTCGCAGAACCCCCTCAAGCCGAAGTTCGCGTAGCCTCATCGGTCCGGCCAAGCCGGGGCCGAGTTCTTCTCGGGTTAGACCTTTCTCATGCCCCTGTAACGCCTGCCTAATGGTGGGACGCCATAGTAGGGGACGTAAGGCACAGCGACCGAACCGGGGAGGTGAAGAGGATGGCGAATTTCACCCAGATGGCCCCGGCCAGCAGCACGGCCAGGGACGGCTCGGGCAGCAGGTCAGGCCGCAGGCGGCGCAGGCGCAGAGGGCGCAGACGTCGTAGGCGCAACACCTAAGAAGGGCTAGAAGAGCATGTCGGTCTTCGGGTCCCGCCCAGCGGCGGGGCCCGAAGACCGTAACCCGCTTCGAGCCGGGCCTATCAGTCCGGCCCACAAGGGAGGGTAATACCTGTTTATCATGTAGGATACCGCTCGATTTTCTCCATCCCTTGCGCGAGAAAGGCGCACAGATTCCCACAACGGAAGAAGCGAGGTGGCAAGCGTGGACATGTTGCTGAACCCCGAGATCTGGGTCGCCTTCTTGACGCTGCTTGCCCTGGAGATCGTCCTCGGCATAGACAACATAGTGTTCATCTCGATCCTCGTGGACAAGCTGCCCGAGGAGCGGCAGGCGCTTGCGCGCCGGCTGGGGCTAGGCTTGGCGCTGGTCATGCGGATCATCCTGCTGCTCTCGTTGAGTTGGGTCATCGGGCTCACCGCGCCGCTGTTCACCGTCCTCGCTCAGGAAATATCCGGGCGCGATGTGATCCTGATCCTCGGCGGGCTCTTCTTGCTGGGCAAGGCCACCTACGAGATCCACGAGAACCTCGAGGGCGAGGAGGGGCACGCAAGCGCCAGGGTGAAGGCGAATTTCGCCAGCGTGCTGGTCCAGATCATCCTCATCGACATGGTCTTCTCGCTGGACTCGGTGATCACCGCCGTCGGCATGGTGGATCAGGTCTCGGTGATGATCGCCGCCGTCACGGTCGCCATAGTGGTCATGCTGTTCTCCGCCGAGGCCGTCGCCGGCGTCGTCAACCGCCACCCCACCCTGAAGATGCTCGCCCTGAGCTTCCTGCTCCTGATCGGGTTGACCCTGCTCCTCGAGGGCTTCGACCAGCACGTCCCGAAGGGCTACATCTACTTCGCGATGGGCTTCTCCGTTCTCGTCGAGCTGCTGAACATCCGTGTCCGGCGCCGCCGAGAGGCCCGCTCGCGCCCTGTCGAGCTGCACCGGCGCTACGCGAGGTCGGAGGAAAGAACCGATCACCCGCAGCCCTGAGCCTCAGACGCTCATAGGTACAGGACAGGACCTCACGAACTTCTTAGAACCCCCTCGGCCCGAAGTTCCGAGAAGCCGTCTCCGAAGAAGTCTTTCGGCACATGGCAGACCGGTGTGTTTCGCAGGCTCCTAGCGTGCGGTTTTGTCGAGTTGGTACTATGCTCCCCGACCTGCTCGCGGTCAGTCTTCGAGCAGTCCTAGCTCCCGGACCCGGGCGAGCGCACCCTGGATGTTCTTCACGCCGAGCGTCCGGTAGGCCTTCTTGAGGTGGCTCCTTACGGTGGATTCGCTGAGGTAGAGCGCGGACGCCGCTTCGGTGTTTGACATGCCCCGGTTGAGCAGCCTGAGCACGTCGAGCTGCTTGGGCTGGAGGCCCGGGGGCAGCTCGGCCAGGGGCAGCTCGGCCGGGACGCTGACGAGGTCGGTCGGCCCCGCGCCGGCGTCGTCGTGGCCTGGGCCGCGCTCCGCGCCGGCCCGGTCCCTGCCCGCCAGCACGAGCGACGCGCAGCGGGCCAGATCCTTCGCCCGACGGAGCTCGTCCTCCCCGAAGGTCCGGGCCGCGCTCGTGGAGACCATGACGAGGGTCCCGACGACGGCCCCGCAGATACGAAGCGGCA
>CADCUW010000336.1 GCA_902805985.1 uncultured Rubrobacteraceae bacterium | reverse complement strand
TCCCGCCCCGCTCCATGGTCGTCTCGTTTATGGTCTCGACCATGGTCCTTATGGAGTCGCTGAACGGCTGGGGCTTCTGGTCGGCGAGCGTCGCCTCCATGATGAGCAGGTCTATGTCCTTCACGTCCGGCAGACGCGCCGAGGGGATGGAGAAGTGGTCCTCCATGCAGATGTCCCCGGTGTGGAAGACCGTGGCGGGCCCGGACCGGAGCAGCACGCTCGCCGCCCCCAGGATGTGGCCGCTCTCGGTGAGCGTCATCGTGGCGTTCCCGATCTTGAGCGGCTTGCCGAACGGCACGGGCACGAGCCTCTTGCGGACCTCATGGATGGGCGCCCCGCCCGGCAGGCCGCCGCCCATCGCCGCGTGGTCGTTGAGCGCGCTCACTATGAGCTTCGCCGACGGCGGGGTGCAGTAGATCGGCAACCCCGGCCGGTCCCTGACGAGCAGCGGGAGCGCCCCGCAGTGGTCCAGGTGGGCGTGGGTTATGACGGCCGCGTCTATCTTGTCGATGGCGCCGAAGTTTGGCGCCGCGGTACCCCTCCCGTCCGGCTTGATGCCGGCGTCCACCAGCACCCTCGTCGCCCCGAAGTCGAGCAGGTGGCTGCTGCCGCCCACCTCACCCGCCCCTCCGAGCGCGCGGAAAGAGAGCGTGGGCCTCTGCCGGGCGTAGCCGCCATTGGACGAACCGTTCTCGGGCGGTCTTACCTGGTCCGGCGTTACCAGATCCTCTACCGGCATGGCCGGGGAGGGGTCAGGGTCTTCGGCCTCCTCCTCGGCGGGTTTGGGGGCGTGCTGGCGCGGGGCGCGCATATCGGCCTGGGCCTGCAGTACCTTGCCCATGAACTCGAGCAGGTGCGCGGTCCGGGTCGCGGCGTCGAGCGAGGCCGGCATGGCTCCTACCTCGTTCTTTACCGCCCGCACCAGCAGCTCGCCGAAGCCGTCGTCGGTAAAGCGGGCGTTCTGGAGCGCGTTCTTTATGCGGTCGCGCTCTGCGGCCACGAGCCCGAGCTCTTCGTGGAGCTCGTCCACGCGCTCGGCGGCCCTGGAGTAGGCGGTCCGCTCGCCTTCGAGCGCCCGCTCCAGCTGCTCGCCGCGCCTCTCGAGCTCGGCGATGCGCTCGTCGAGGCGGCTCCTGGCGTCCAGGGCCGAGGCGGCCTGCTCCTCGGCCTTTCGCACCAGGTCGGAGGCCCCGCTGCGCTCGCCGGTGAGGATGTCCACCTCTTCCGCAAGGGCGGCGGCCCGCTCGTTGGCGGCCCGCGAGGCGAAGGAGAGCCGCTCGTTCTCGCCCTTCAGGCGCTCGAGCTCCGCCTCAAGGTCCCTGACGTGGGCGTCCTCGGAGGCCTTCTTCTGCGCCGCGCCCTTCTCCGTGCGCCAGGCCTCCGTCAGCGCCTCGACGACGGCGGGGTCCTGCTCCTCGTCGGTCGTCAACGCCGCCAGGAGGAGACCTTCGGTGGTGTGGGCCTCCGCCATCTCTTCCAGGTTCTCCCGGGAGAGGTTTTCGAGGGCGTCGAAGGTCTCAGGCGGGATCTGCTCCTGCACGGCCGTCCTGAAGGCGCCCCATGCCGCCGGGTCCTGGCCGATCCTGCGCGCCACGCCGCGCAAGAGGGCGGCCCCCCCGCCGGACTTACGCGTGAGCGCGTCGGCCCGGATGCCCCGGGGCAGCAGCACCTCGTCGAGCCCCGGCACGCTCTTGCAGAGTTCCGCGAGCGCCCGCCGGGTGTCGAGCCGGCCGAGGCGGCCCATCACCAGCTCCTCCGGCAGGCCGTTCGGCGGTCGCCTGTCTAGTGGGGACTCACCGGCGTCCCCCTCCACGCTCCCTGGCTCAATTTCTTCGTCTTTGGGTTTGGGATCTGACACGAGAAGTCCCTCCGCGAATAGTAATGTCATAAGGAGTCTTCATAGGTCCCGATTTTATCATGGGGGTTACGCAACCCCGCCCGCTTCTCCTGCGCCCGATCCTCGTATAGACTCCAACCATGAACGAATCCCCCGAAGACACGGTGAAAGTCCACGCGAACTCGCCCGGAAAATACCCCATCCTGGTCGTCGAACTCCCCGATGGCGGGCTCCGCACGGCCTACTTCGAGACGGGCTACGACCTGGATCTGGGTAAGACGGTCGGGGAGGACTGGCTCAGGGAGAACGCCATAGGCCGCCACAGCTTCGTCGCCGTGGACCCGCCCGTCGAGGTACCCGCCCCCTCGCTCGAAGGCTACGTCCGCCAGCAGCTTCTCGGAGAGGGCTAGGGATCGCGTAGAGTCGATGCGTCCGTAGGGGTGCCTCGCAAGACGCCCCTACGCCGGGGTTCTAGTCGTTCCCGCCCCCGCCGTTGTCGTCGCTCCTGCCGGCCCCGCCGTTGCCCCCACCCCCGCCGTTACCGCCACTGCCGCGGTTCCCACGTCCGCCGCCGTTGCCGCGCCCGCTGTTGTCCGGCACGTTCTCGTTCTCCCGCACGTTCTCCTGAACGCTTGGCGGAGCGTTCTCCTGGGGGATGTTCTCCTGGGGGATGTTCTCCTGGGGGATGTTCTCCTGGGGGATGTTCTCCTGGGGGATGTTCTCCTGGGAGGCTTCGTCCTGTTCCTCTTCCGGCGGGGCGGAGGCCTCGGGTTCGGGGGAGGCGATCGTCGGTTCCGGCGGGCCGGCGCTGTAGTAGAGGGGCAGCGTGCTACCAGGGTCCACGAGGGCGCCCACGCCCGGTTCCGTAGAGAGGGCCGTGCCCGCGGCCTCGTCGCCGGGGACCTCTATCGGGTTGGAGTTGATGCCGACGCCGCTCAGGATCGCCTGCGCCTCCTCCACGCTAACGCCGTAGACCTCGGGGACCTCGACCTGCTCGACGCCGAGGCTCACCGTCACGGCCACCGCCTCGCCGGGCTCCAGGCTCTCGCCCTCGCCCGGGTCCTGGGAGATGATGGAGTCTACCGGTACCGACGCGCTGTAGTCCTCGACCACGTTCCCGAGCACGAGGCCTGACTCTTCGAGGATCCGGCCCGCCTGCGCTGCGCTGACCCCGGTCACGTCGGGTACCGGCACGGTGTCAGGCCCGGTACCTACGGTTATGGTGACCTCGGAGCCGCGTTCTATGCTCTCCCCGCCTTCGGGGTCCTGTTGCATGACGCGGCCTTCTTGCTCGAAGGAGCTCTCCCTCTCTTCCGTGGAGACCTCGAAGCCCGCGTCCCTGAGGGCGCCTTCGGCCGCAGCCCGGCCATCGCCGACGACCCCCGGCACGTCGGCGACCTGCGTGCCGACGACCTCCACGGAGATGGTCGAGCCTTCTCTCGCCTCGCCGCTCTCGGGGTCCTGGCTCAGGATGGTGCCGACGGGTTCCTCGTCTTCGACCTCCGCGGTCGTCTCGATCTCGAAGTCGTCCCCGAACTCATCCTCCGCCGCGTCGACGTCCATGCCGACGAGGCCCGGGACGGAGATCATGGCCGGAGGAGGGGCCTCTTCCGTCGGCTGGTTCCCGAGAAAGTTGTACCCGGCCCAGGCGAGCGGGACGAGCAGCAAGAGCCCGAGAAACGCCAGGATGAGTGGGGCGGCCCGCCTCTTCCTCTTGTTCGGACGGACGCTCCGGGGCGGGGGGGGTGTGGCGATGCGGGTCGTCGCCGCCGGCAGGACGCCCGTCGCCATCTCGATCGTAGCGCCCGAAGGGTCGAGGCCCGCCACGACCCTTTCGAGGTCCTCTATAAGCTCGGCGTCGCTGGCGTAGCGGTCCTCGGGGTTCTTCGCGAGTAGCCTCACCGTCACGGCGTTTATGCCGTCCGGAATCTCCGGGTCGAGCACCTGCGGCGGGACGAGGTGGCCGTTCACGTGCTTCATCGCTATGCCCAGAGGCGTGTCCGCGTCAAACGGCATCTCGCCCGTGAGCATCTCGTAGAGGACGACGCCAAGCGAGTAGAGGTCGCTCGCAGGTCCGACCGGCTCTCCCATCGCCTGCTCCGGGGAGATGTAGTGGGCCGTGCCGAGGATGTGGCCCGTGCGGGTCATCGTCGAGGAGGAGGCCGCCCTAGCGATGCCGAAATCCGTCACCTTCACGTCGCCGGAGCCCGTGATCAGGATATTGTGGGGCTTGATGTCGCGGTGGATCACGTCCCGCTCGTGCGCCGCCCTGAGGGCCTCCGCGATCTGCAACGCCACCGCCGCCGCCGTGCGCGGCGAGAGCGCCCCCCGCTTCAGGATGCGGTCCTTCAGGGTGCCGCCGGAGAGGTACTCCATGGCGATGTAGTACGTCCCGTCGTCCGAGACGCCCCTATCGAAGATCGAGACGATGTTCGGGTGGGAGAGGGCGGCAGCGCTCTGGGCCTCGCGCCTGAAGCGCTCGACGAACTCGTCGTCGCCGGCGTACCGGCCGCTCATGACCTTGAGCGCCACGTCGCGGTCCAGCACGTCGTCGTGGGCCAGGAAGACCTCGGCCATGCCACCGCTTCCGAGCGGCTGGCGCAGACGGTAGCGGTTGTCTACTAGCTGTTGCACTGGCGCCCCATTATATCTTTAGCCGCCCCCGTCTCTCAGGTGCGTCTCCATAAGCTCTTGGGCTATGGGGATGGCCGGTGTGGCCGCGTCGCCCTCCGCGTCGATCACGCCGCCGTTCTCGACCATGACCGCGACGGCTATCTCTGGGTCGTCTGCCGGGGCGAAGGAGATGAACCAGGAGTGGGGCTGGCGCGGCGGGTCCTCCGCCGTCCCGGTCTTGCCCGCAACCTCGACGCCGGGCACCTCGGCCTCCGTGAGCTGGCCCGTGGTGATGACGTTCTGCATCATCTCGTTGAGGGTGCCCGCGGTGGCGCCGTCGAGCACGTCGCTGCGGACGCTGGGGCTCGGCCTGTCGAGGATGATGCCGTCGGGGGAGCGGACCTCCTTGACGATGCGGGGTTCCATCATGTCGCCGCCGTTGGCGACCGTCGCGGCCACGAGGCCCATCTCGAAGACGTTCGAGGAGACCCTGTCCTGGCCGAACGAGATCTGGGCCGTGTTCCCCTCGACCAGAT
>CADCUW010000335.1 GCA_902805985.1 uncultured Rubrobacteraceae bacterium | reverse complement strand
GGTAGGCGTTGGCCCTGCTGCGGTAGGTTCGCCATCGGTGGCTCCTTTTTCGAGTGTCCGTCGGGAGTAAGTCTACGGGATCCGGACTGGGATGCGGGAAGCCTGATCTTGCCCGGCGAGTGTCACCGGGTCCCACGCACGCGACGGTTCGGCCCACGCTGAGGAGACCTGGCTTAAAGGATGCCGAATGACGGCAAGGGTTCCGACGGCTCCTACTACGTGGGCGAGCTCACCGGCTTCCCGTTTCCGGTCGGCGAGGCCAGGGTGTACCGCGTAAAGCCGGGCAGCGACAGGCCGCGGGTGTACGCCGAGGGCTTCACCAACATCATCGACGTGGCTATCGGTCCCGACGGCAGCCTGTACGTGCTCGAGATCGTCAAGAAGGGCCTGCTGCAGGCGGAGGGTCCCGAGGGCGATATGACCGGCAGGCTCGTGCGCGTTCGCCCGAACGGAGAGCAGAGGACCGTGGCGAGCGATGAGCTCGTTGCCCCCTCCGGCGTGGCGGTCGCGCCCGACGGGACGGTCTACGTCTCGAACTTCGGCATCTTCCCGAACCAGGGACAGGTGGTCCGCATAGAGCCGTAGTCTGGCGTAGGCCCGGCCCCTCTGGGAGGCGACGACCGCCCCGGCAGAGGGGCCGGGTCCTCCGGAAACCAACCCGGCCCCCCGATTGGCCCGCCGCGCGTGACGCCGGGGGCGTTTCGCCTTCTCGCAGCTCGAGGTAACCGGTTCGCTCTGGCGTGGTCTCCACGAGGTTATTCCCGTAGCCGCAGCGGGTGTCGTCGAGTGCGCCGGCCCGCCCACCACAAGGTTGCTGTAGCCGGCGTCCGGCCCGATGGCGAACCCGAACGACGCGTGCCCGGTCGGGTCTGGAGCGGCGCCGATTCGGACCGGGCTTTTCGTGGTCGCCCGCAGCCTCGCCGTCGCCTTCGTGATCGTCTGCGTCGTTTGGCGTCCGGGCTGGCCGGGTCGGCGGATGCCCTCATCTACCTCCGGACCGGCAGATTTTACTAACGGCGCAGGATGCTCTAACCTGACCGCGGTTATCGAAGACCATCGACTCTGAAGAGGGATGTGATGAGGGAGTCTTTCGGATCGCGGCTAAAGAGCAGGGGATTGTGGGCGTGGCGGCGGGCCTCCGCGCGGTACCCGAAGCTGGCCGTTCTGAGGCGCCGCCTGGCCGCCGCCTCGATCGGGTCCGGACGTTCGCGGGTCGTAGTTGCGCCTGAGGAAAATGGCGAGGGATTGAGCCCGGCGAACGTCGTCTGGATCTTCTGCGTCGCCAGGAGCGGGAGCACGTGGCTCGCCTCGATGATGGGTGAGACGAAAGGCACCGCGGTCTGGAAGGAGCCGCGGGTGGGCCACCTCTTCGGTGAGTTCTACGAGAACAACCCGAAGGCCAAGACGGAGTCGGCGAACTTCATCATGGGTACCCCGACGCGGCCGGCCTGGATCTCCTCGATAAGGCACTTCGTCCTGACCGGCGCCCGCTACGCCTTTCCGGCTCTCGGCCCGGACGACTTCCTCGTCGTGAAGGAGCCCGGCGGTGGCGTCGGCGCCCCCTTCCTCATGGAGGCGCTCCCGGAGAGCCGCATGATCCTGCTGGTCCGCGACCCGAGGGACGTCGTCTCCTCCTCCCTCGACGCCACACGGGAGGGCAGCTGGCAGAAGGAGCAGCGCCGCGCCGCTGGCTCCGGCCGCAAGTCCCTGACCGCCAGACAACCCGACGCCGTGGTAAAGCGCTCGGCCAAAAAGTACGTGCGGAACATGGAGCGGGCCAGGCAGGCCTTCGACGACCACAGGGGGCCGAAGTCGCTCGTCCGCTACGAGGACCTGCTGGCCGACACTCTGGGCGCCATGAGGCGCGTCTACTCGGAGCTTGGGATGGAGGCCGGCGGGGACGCGCTGGCCCGGGCGGTCGAGAAGCACTCCTGGGAGGCCATCCCCGAGGACATGAAGGGCCAGGGGAAGTTCTACCGGAAGGCCTCCCCCGGTGGCTGGGAGGAGGACCTCACCCCCGGGCAGGTGGAGATAGTAGAGGAGATCTGCGCCCCCCTGATGGACGGGTTCTACTCCCGGTCCCGCCGGAACCCCGCCGGGTAGACCCGGGCTTTCGGGAACTTCCTAGTCGTCGGCGTAGCGCGCGACGATCTTCAAGACGTCGAGGTCCGGGTCGAGGGCGCGGGTGATCCCATCCAGCAGCCCGATGGCGCGTCCCACGAGGAGCAACCTGGGCGGCAGGTCCCCAACGCTCGCCCCGAGGTCGCGTCCGAGCTCCCCGAGCTCCGGGCGGGCCTCCTGGCGGTCCCCGCCGAGCAGGACGCCGACGATCCCCAGCAACGTCTCCACGTCGGTCTCAGGCCCCACCGGCAACCCGGTCTCGCCCAGGGAGGTGGTCAGCGCCTCGATGTCTCCCTCCCTCATGGCGCCGACCATCCGGGCAAGCGTGGCAATGAAGGAGGGCTCGAGTTCCATGGTGAGGCCGTGGTCGAGCAGGACCAGGCGCGGGCCGACCGGGCCCGGCTGGACGAGGAGGTTGCCGGGGTGCGGGTCGGCGTGGAGGACGCCGTGCCGGAAGAGCCCTTCGGCGAAGGCGTCGTTGAGCGTCTCCGCCACCGCGGCCGGGTCGATGCCGGTGGCAACTAGGGCGTCGCGGTCGGAGATCCTGATTCCTTCCACGAAGTCCATGACGAGCAGCCGTTCGGTGGTCATGCCCTCCACCACCTCCGGCACCACCACGTCCCCGCGGTGTGAGAGCGTCCGCCGGAGGTTCGCCATCGCCGCGGCCTCGCGGCGGAAGTCGAGCCCCAGGGGGAGGGTCCAGCGGAGGTAGTCGGCGATAGGCCGGAGGCGCACCGAGGGCTCCAGCCGGGCGATGGCGTCGAAGATGGATTCGAGGGCTTCGAGGTCGGCCTCGATCAGGCCGGGGATGCCGGGGTACTGGACCTTTACCGCCACGTCTCTGCCGTCGCGCAGCGTCGCGCGGTGGACCTGGGCGATGGAGGCGGCGGCGACGGCCTCGGGATCGAAGCCGGAGAAGACCTCGTCTACCGGGCGCCCGAGCTCGCGGGCGACGACCGCTTCGATGACGCCGGGCGGCTGCGGGGGGACGCGGTCCTGCAGCGAGGACAGCTCTTCGGTGTAGGCGGCGGGCAGGAGGTCGGGACGGGAGGAGGCGAACTGGCCCGCCTTGATGAGCGTCCCCCCGAGCGCCTGCGCCGCGTCGAGCAGCTCCCCTGCCCCCCGCCGGTGCGCCAGCTCCCAGTCAACCTCCCCGACGGTCGCGGGCAGCCAGCGGCCCCTCTCCTTGAGCGTCGTGTAAGCCAGGTAGAGGTCCGCTGCCAGCGTCCCGAGCACGAGCGCCCTCGAAGGTAAGGCCCGGCCCGCCGCGGTTCCCCGGCCCGCCCGCTCCCCGGCGGCCAGGTTCGCGCCCGTCCAGAGAAACCACTGCGACCGCGAGAGGTCGCCGAGGCGGAAGGGGGCGGCCGGGTCCGTGACGCCGGCGGCCACCGCCTCGCGCCACCCCGCCACCGAGCGCCGGGTCGCCCTCGCGAGAACCTCCTGGGCCCCGAGCGCCGCCTCCCCCCACGGCCCGAACGTCATGTCTTCTCTCCGGTCACGGTCGGAGAGTATACGCGCCGCGCGACGGACGGGTAGCCGTCGGGTCAGGAAGGTGGCCTGTTTCCCGGTTCCGGGCCACTAGGGCCGCCGGGTTGAGGGGTCCGGCCCGGTCTTACTTTGCTTGGCGCCCGATCCGGGCCGGGTTTGGCCGAAAGGAACGAGACCGTGACCCCCTTGGCCCTGGGCCTGGTCCTGGTCTCAGGCTTCCTCCACGCCCTCTGGAACCTCCTTGCCAAGCGCGCCAGCGGCGACGCCGGCGGGGGCCCCCGCCGGCGTCGCCGCTGGCGCGCTCTCGACGGCGATCTTCGCGCCCCTGGCGGCCTTCGCCCTTATCGGGGGCGAGCGCGTGGGGGCGGTGGCCTGCTCTTCGTATTCGGCACGGGGGTCTTGCACGTCGGGTACTTTCTCTCGTTACAGAAGGGCTACCAGGTGGGGGACCTCTCCGTCGTCTACCCCCTGGCGCGGGGCACGGGGCCCCTGCTCGCCAGCGGGGCCGCGATCCTGCTCCTCGGCGAGCGCGCCGGGCCCGTCGCCTGGGCCGGCATCCTCCTGATCGTCGCCGGGGTGTTCCTGCTGGCCCGGGAGCCGGATGGCGGGAGGAGGTCGCCCGGCGAGAGGCTGATTGGGGTGGTCTTCGGCTTGCTGACCGGCGTCTTTATCGCCGCCTACACCCTGTGGGACAAGTACGCCGTGGGAGACCTCTCGCTCTCGCCCGTCCTCTACTACTGGGGCTCCCTGCTGGTTCAGACCGTCATCCTCCTGCCGGTCGCGCTGCGGAGTAGGGAGGAGATCCAGGTCGCCTGGAGATCCCGCCGGCCAGAAGCTCTGGGTGTGGCCGTGCTCAGCCCCGTCGCGTACTTGCTGGTCCTCACGGCGCTGGTCTTCGCCCCGGTGAGCCGCGTCGCCCCGGCACGCGAGATCGGCATCCTCTTCGGAACGCTCCTGGGCGGGGGCCTGCTGGCAGAGGAAGGACTGGAACGACGCCTCCTGGCCTCCCTCTGCATGGTACTCGGGATCGTGGCCCTCGCGGTAGGCTAGAACGGGCCCATTTCGGACGGCGAGGGAGAGGAGTGTAAGGGCATGAACGGAGAGGTGATCTCGGTGGGCCGCAGCGCGGGCCACACCTTCGGCAAACCGGCCGAGGACGGCATCCGGCTCCTGGCCGGGCTCGGCGTGGAGGGCGACGCCCATATGGGCGAGACGGTGAGACACCGCTCCCGCGTCAGGCAGGACCCGACGCAGCCGAACCTGAGGCAGGTGCACCTGATCCACGCGGAGCTCCACGACGAGCTGCGGGCCGCGGGCTTCAACGTCTCGGCCGGCGGGATGGGCGAGAACGTCACCACGCGCGGCGTCGACCTGCTCGGCCTGCCGGCCGGTACCACGCTGC
>CADCUW010000334.1 GCA_902805985.1 uncultured Rubrobacteraceae bacterium | reverse complement strand
CGTTTGCTAACCTGTGGCTTGTACACTTTAATACACCCTAAAGTGGTTGCCTCAGACTCGAATGTGGTGGCGATCGGAAGGAGATGGAAGGGTTGAGCGCGACGTTGGTGTATATCGGCATCGGTTCTGGACTGGCTATAGGGATAGCGCTCTTGGCCGTCGCCATCCTTTTTTTGCGCACGGCGCGCCGCTACGTGGACCTGGCCGAGGAGCGCTTGGAGCTCCTACGCGAATCGGAAGCGCTGCTGCTGAAGGTTGTGCGGCAACAAGGTCAGGACTCGGAGGGGAGCCGGCAACGAGAGCCGGGGCGAAGGGAGAGGATCCCGGAGGTGGTTGGGCAGCCTCTCGGGCAAAGGGCGGGCGAAGAATCGTCGGGCAACTTACCGTCGCCGGAAGGGTCGGATCGAAACGTACGAGAAGCGCCGGGTAGACGCGGGCAGGTCTCCTCTGCAGAAGACGGAGGGCAGAGGCGGGATGGGACACCGAAGAATCGCGCCCCGGGTCCGGCGTCGTCGCGGCCCAAAGACGGCGCACCGCTCTTGGGAGTCAAGGTGCCGCATCCCGACGACGATGTGACTCCACGCAGCCGGAACAACTCTGTCACCAATTTCTTCCAGAGGAAGTACGACCTGTACCTGGAACAGTACGAACGCCACGTGAGGCTTGCCGAGCGCATCCACCGGATGCGCGACGAGGCCCAGGGGAGCCCCCGTACCCCCCAAACTCGGGAATGGGAGGACAAGCTGCGTCGCGCTTACGACGCCATAGATAGAACCACCCAGAGGCTAGACGTGCTCGAGCATCACTACCCGGAGTTGGCTACCGACGGCGAGCGCCTCTCGCATCGCCTCGACCTCTCCCGCCTTCAGGCCGAACTCGCGGAGCGCTCTGGCCGCTCGGGCTGAGCACATGCCGATGTGATCAGCCCGCAAGCCGTTGTTCATGAAAAACCGGCACGGGCCCTTCTAGGACGCGCCTCCGCCGTGTGGAAGGAGCCCCCTGCCAGGGGCCGAAAGCCCACGTTTTGGGCGTGGGGGCTGATGTGGGATTAGCAGAGAACCCCGGGCGGGTGGCCCAAATGCCCGAGCGGTAGACTGCGGAGCCATGACCGAGGTCAAGAGCAAAGCGTCGCTGCTAACAGAAGCCTCCTTGACCCTCGCCGCCGTGTTCTGGGGCACCAACTACGCGGCTACCAAGCTCGCCGCACACTCCATACCCCCCGTTTCGATCGTGGCCATCCGGTTCCTGGTGGCTGGCCTGTTGATGTACCTCGTGCTGCGCGTCCTCGAGCCGGGGAGCAGGTTGGCCCGGAAGGACCTGCTCCCGATGGCCGGGTTGGGCTGCCTCGGGGTGGCCTTAGGCCAGACGACCTTCACGTTCGGTGTGAGCATGACCAGCGCCGCCAACACGGGCTTCATCTTCGCCACCGCGCCCGTGTGGGGGCTGCTCTTCGGCTTCTTGCTCGGGCTGGAGAGGCCGACGTGGAGAGGCATCTCGGGGTTGGGCCTCTCGATCCTCGGGGTCGGGGTAATCTTCTACGAGGGCCTCGGGCTCGAGGGGGCGAACTTGATCGGGGACCTCCTGGTGCTCCTGGCCGCCATGGGGTTTGGGGCCTACACCGTCCTCTCGCTGCGCCTGCTGGGGCGGTACTCGCCCCTGGCGGTGGCCACCTACCCGATCCTGTTCGGCGGCCCCCTCGTCCTGCTGCTCTCCGTACCGTTCTTCGCGGGGACGGGGTGGGGGAGCGTCGGCGCGGGGGCGTGGGCCGCGGTGGCCTTCTCGGCGGTCTTCGCCACGGCGTTCGCCTTCTCCGCGTGGCAGAGGGGCGTCTCCCGCATCGGGGCCAACCGGGTCCTCGTCTACCAGTACCTGATCTCCCTCACGGGGGTCGCTTCGGGCGTCGTGTTTTTCGGGGAGGTCCTGGGGGCGGAGAAGATCGTCGGCGGGGTCGTCACGCTCGTGGGCGTGTACCTCGCCAGGCGCCAATGAGGCCCGGCACGCCATTTAGCTTCGGGAACCTGGGGTGTGCCTCGGGGGAACGGACCGGCCCTAGTACCCGTAGGTCGTCTCTTCCGGCGGCCCGACGCTGGTGGTGAGGCGCACGTAGGATTCCGGGTCCAGCGTTGTCCCCGGCGCCGGGTCCTGGGCCGCGATCACGCCGGCGGGTACGGTCTCGCTCGGTGCCTCACTTACGCCGCCCAGCAGGAGGCCCGCCCGCTCCAGCTCGATCTCTGCCTGCGGGTAGGTGAGGCCGACTAGGTTCGGTGTCTGCACGACTTCCGGACCTTCGCCGACCGTGAGGAGGATCTTCGAGCCCTCGTCGGCCTCCTTCCCGCCCGCTACCGACTGCTCGAGGACCTTGCCTGCGTTTTCCTCGGGGCCCTCCCGGTGCCGGACCCCGACATCGAAGCCGGCCTCTGTTAGGCGCTCGCGCGCCTCCTGCGCCGCCAGGCCTTCGACCGCGGGCACCTCGACCGCTTTAGGGCCGGACCGCGCCCTATCGGCGCCCTTGGGCGGCTCCTCGTGCGCGCCCCCCGCGGTTCCCGGCATGTCGGCCCCGCCGGGATCACGCAGCAGCACCCAGCCTGCGACGCCGAACACGGCGATCATCGCGACGAACGCCGCGATGATCCGCCACGATCCCCTGCCGCGCGCACCGTCGGGGCCGGCGGACGCGGGCAGGGCGGACGCCGGTGCCATCGGGCTCCCCAAGGCCGCGGTGGTCGCCTCGTTCGGCGAAGGGGCCACCGGGGGAAGCCCTTTCCGTATCCTACCCAGCTCGCCGAGTAGCTCGGTGGAGCTCTCGTGACGGTCCTTGGGGCTGGCGGACAGGAGCCTCACGACTAAGGCGTCCAGGGCTTCAGGAACCTCCGGGTTCGCCTCGCTCGGGCGGTGCGGCGGCCCCTTCGCGTGCTCGGTGGGCACGTCAGCCGGGGTGGCGACGGCGAAGGGCACGCTCCCCGTGAGCATCTCGTAGAGGACCACGCCCAACGAGTACAGGTCGCTCGCCGGGCCGACCCGCCCGCCGGCCGCCTGCTCCGGGGCCATGTACCTCGCGCTGCCCAGGATGTCCCCGGGTTCTGAGATGGTGGTGGCCTCGGCGGCCCGGGCGATGCCGAAGTCCGCGACCTTCGCCTGTCCGGATCTCGTGAGGAGGACGTTGCCGGGCTTGACGTCGCGGTGGACGACGCCCCGCTCGTGGGCCGTTTGCAGCGCCTCCGCCACCTGGAAGGCCACCTCCACCGCCTCATGCGGTGAGAGCCTCCCTGCCCCCGCGAGCCGGTCCTCCAGGGTGCCGCCGGGAACGTACTCCATGGCTATGTAGTAGGCGCCGTCCTCGGTCTCGCCGCGGTCGAAGACGGGGACGATGAACGGGCTGGAGAGGGCGGCGGCGCTCCTGGCCTCGCGCCTGAAGCGCTCGACGAAGTCCTCGTCTTGGGCGTAGCGGTCCTTGAGCAGCTTGAGCGCGATGTCGCGGTCGAGGACCGTGTCGTGCGCCAGGAACACGTCGGCCATCCCGCCGCTGCCCGCCAGGGCCCGCAGCTCGTACCGGTCGTCGACGAGGGTCCCGCCCACGGGCCGGATTATACCGCCCCGAAGACGTCCCCCAGGGGCCGCGGGGGTGCCCAGGATGTAGGATGGTGCGGGCTGTGGTTTTCGCCGTCGGAGAGACCATCGAGGTGTGCCTGCCGTTGGACCTGCCGCCCGCGCGGGGGATACGCCGCGTCGTGGCGATCTTCGTAAACGGGCGCGGGGAGGTTATCGAGCTGAACGACGTGCCCGCAAGCGCGTCTGAGTGCGTCCTGCAGGACCCCTCGCAGACGGCGCTGCGGGGCCGCGCGGATCGTCCGGGCGTCTACGAGCTGCGGCTGCTGAAGGTGAAGGACCTGCAGGGCGTGACCCGCTTAGACCCGCCGGAGGTCAGCCTCGAGGTGAAGGACAAGTCGGGTGCCGTTTGAGCGCGTCAAGGGAAGGCCGACGAGCGCACTCGACACGGACGCGCTCGGAGGACGTACGGTACCCTGCATCTCGAACGCGGATGGGCCGTGCGAGGCTCTGTCCCAAGGGGAGCCATTTTGGAGGTTCGAATGAGGCCTTTCTGGTTGCAAAGAGTCGAAGACGAGAGCGGCGTAAGTGGCGTGGGCCTCGTGGCCGAAGGGGTCGTGTTCTCGAACGGGTGGTGCTCGTTGACTTGGCTGACGGGGCACAAGAGCGTGGCTTTCTACCCAAGCCTCGAAGAGGTAGATGCCATACATGGCCACAACGGCAAGACGAAGATCGTCGGCGGTGCAGAAATAGGGCGCCCGACGTAAAGAGGCGGCCGCCAGGCTCCTCGAGGTAAGGCCAAGCGTGTGCGTCGCGTGGACGGAGGAAGGGCTGATCCTCCTAGTGGTCTTGCCCGTAGCCACGAAAGGTTGGCCTGTCGCCGCCAGGTTACCGCATCGGGCCCGAGCGGTCGGTAGCGGGTGGGGGTCGGCTCGTGTAGGGTTGCGGGCGGAGATATGGGACCCTTGCGAAAGTCGGTGTCGGTGCGCCTCGAAGAAGGCGTCCACGCGCGGCTGCGCCGCCAAAGCTTCCGAAGCGGTGTCCCTACCAGCGCCCTTGTCCGGGCCCTCGTGCACCGCTGGCTCGACGAGCAGGACGAGGCGGGGGAGACGATCACCGGGCCGCCGAGCCGAGAACGGGAGCGGCAGCCGGGGCTGTTCGGAGAGGGAGAAGCGCATTGAAGCCCAGTCGTACAAAACTACCGGTTCTCCCTTCCGGGGCTTCTCGCACATGCAGACCCAGGCGTTCGGAGACGGGTAAACGACGCCGCAGGAGCAAAGGTAGTCGAGGGAAAGGGTACGCAGATGGCGGAGACCGCGGTAGGAGATAGGTCTCACCCAAACGGAGTGAGGAAAAGGGCCGTCGTCGCGGCGGTGATCGGCAACTTTATCGAGTGGTACGACTTCACGCTCTACGGTTACCTGGCGGTCGCGATCGCGCCGCTGTTCTTCCCCTCGGAGGATCGTTTCT
>CADCUW010000333.1 GCA_902805985.1 uncultured Rubrobacteraceae bacterium | reverse complement strand
GGCGCGGTGGAAGCCGGCGTAGGGCGTGCCCTCAAGCAGCCGGTCCAGGGCCGAGAGGCTCCTCGAGTCCGCGTCGCCCTGGCCGTGGACCTCCTGCAGGCACAAAACGTCGGCGTCCAGCCTTAGGAGCTGCGGGCGCATCAGCCGGATGCGGGTGTCGAGCGAGGGCTCCTCTCCGGGCGCGTCGCCCAGGTTCTCCAGGTTGAAGGTCGCCACCCTGAGCCTCGAGGCTTGCCCGTCCATCCTTCGCGTACCTCCCGTTCGCCGCCGCGGCACCGCACGGTAACACCCCCGGCGGGGCGCCGGGTTTCCCCGGGGTTAAACGGCGGGGGAGGGTCGAGGCTGAGTGCGCCGCGGGCCCGGCCGTGCCCGAGGGGGCCAGCCCCCGAGTACGATCCTCGCGGCGCGGATCCCGCCCGCGACCGGGCGGCGCCTTCGGAAGAGAGTCGGATCGACGCGCGCGGAACCCCCGGACGTCGCGAGGTAGCCTACTATGCGATTTAGCTCGCGCGAGGTTGGCCCCTGAGCGCCTCGGCGGGGGCTCCGAGGGGTAGCATACCCCCGTATTTCTGTACCTCGTGGCCGGGATGGGCCGAGATGGGGGACGCGCGGGCGGCTTCCTGGCCTCCCGCATCGCCCGCGGAACCCGTCGTGCGGCGGGTCGGCCGCGGCGCTTCAGAGCCTGGCCACCCCGGCCCGGGCGCGCTTCTCGTCCGAGAGGGCGTACTTCATAACCTGCGACAGGTCCGAGTGGCCCATGAGCTCGGCGAGCTCCCTCACCTGCCCCGGGTTGTCCTGCAGGTACCACGTCCCGAACGTGCGCCTGAGGTCGTGGGGCTTCAGGTCGGCCTTCTTTATGGGGCTCTGCCTCACCCACTTGTAGAGCCGGCGCCTCAGGGTGTTCTCGGTGACCCGCGCCCCCTTCTCGTTCAGGAAGAGGTGGGGGGGAGGCGCCTCCCCGGCCGGGGCCAACCCGTCCCGCAGCTTCAGGTAGCGCCTCAAGGACTTCCTGAGCTTCGGGGACATGGGCACGACGCGCTCCTTGTTGCCCTTGCCCCTCGCCACCCGCACCTCCTCTCCGCCCCGGACGAAGGAGAGGTCGTCGAGGACGAGCGCCGTGGTCTCCTCTATCCTCAGGCCCGCGTAGACCATCGCGGAGAACGCCGCGTGGTCGCGGGCGGCCAAGGCCCTTCCCAGCGCGCGCTTCTCCGCGACCTTAGGGTCGGCGGCCCCGCCGTCCGCCTCGCCCGCCGTTTTTGCCTCATCCGTTGCTTGCTGAGCGATGGGGGAGAGGAGCATCTCCGCCTCGCGCTTTGTGAGGTAGCTGCGCTTGGGAGCCCTCTGGCGGAAGCGCACCTCGTCTAGGTCCTCGAAGGGGTTGCCGACCTTATGCCTCCTGCGCAGCGTCTCGAAGAAGCTCTTGAGGACGGCCAGGTGGTTCTTCCTCGAGGAGTCGGCCATGCCGCGCCCGTCCCGGAGGTGGACGACGTAGGCCTCGACCTCGTCTGGGCCTATATCCATACAGACTGCGTCCACCGCGTCCTCGCCGCCGAGCCGGGCCGCGGCCCAGCGCTGGAAGAGCCCGAGCTTCTTGCGGTAGTCGTCGATCGTCCTCTCGCTCCTGCCGCCGGCGCGCTTGGCGTTCAAGAAGAAGTCGATCGCGTCCCCGAGGTAGAGGCCACCCCCGCCCGCGGGCGCCCCCGCGGGCGCCCCCGCGGCGTCCTCCGTCCCGATGGCCGTCCCGACGGTTCCCGTTTCTGCCTCGGCCACGGCCCGTCCTCCCCTCGAAAGCTCGTCAGCAGCTTACCGCTATAATCTTACACGGAATAGGGCGCGCTTTCCGCTTAGGTATGGGAGGTTACCCTCGAAGAAGCGAGGAGGGACGGTTTGGTGTGTTAGATTATTCAGCGATCCGAGGCCACGAGGCGCGTGCGGTCACGGCGCGAAATTCCTGCACAAAGCCTGCTCGGTGGCCTGTTCAGTCGCCCGGCGCTTCGTAGGAGCTGCCGACCAGGGTGAGATCGTCTGTCTCCTCGCGCGAAAGCTTGCCGCGGATCTTCTCGAAGCGCCTGACCGTCTCTTCGGGGTAGAACCTCTCCCCGCAGCGCCGGCACACCAGGGCGTCGATCTCCAGATG
Organism: uncultured Rubrobacteraceae bacterium; assembly: GCA_902805985.1. Lineage (GTDB taxonomy): Bacteria > Actinomycetota > Rubrobacteria > Rubrobacterales > Rubrobacteraceae > Rubrobacter_D. Next base: position 2,887 of record CADCUW010000333.1, on the reverse strand, counting down.
GGCGGTGTCGGTGCCGCCCCGGAGCAGCTTTTCGACCCGCTTCTCCGCGAGCTCCCCGCCGCAAACCGGGCACAGCGCGAACGCCTCTTTGAACCTTCTCTCCAGAGCCACCTTATCTTCTCCTGGTCTTCCAGCCCGGCTCCCACCGTGCCGGGTCGGGTCTGTACACGGTAATAATAACCCCGAAGCCGCTCGCCTCGTTGTGGGCCCAAACGCTATGCACCGGGTCGCCCGCGAAGGTATCCCCGTACACCAGGCAGCTGGGGTAGGGTTTGTCCGTGGGGTACTCTTCGATGATCTCGCCGTGCACCACCGAGAAGTAGACCTCGTCGAAAGACAGGCCGTCGGTCTCGGCCTCTTCGTCGGCGTGGTCTGTGATGAGGATCTTGCCCTCCCCGATCGACCGGATGAGGTCCTCGATACTCACCGCCCGGATCCCCGGAGGAGGCAGGGGTCCGGCTTCACACCGGGCCTCCCAGCAAAAAGGGCGGTACCCCAAACCGATCTACCAAACCCGCCGATCGGGACCACCTAGAACTCGCGCCCCTCCTGCCGTGGTGTCCAGGGTCGGAGGGCCCCACGGGGATCCGGGGCGGTTCGATCCGCCCCGTCGGTTTCGACGGGGACGCCTCGGCGACCATGCGGCCAGCTACCACCGACTTCCCGCCGGTTTACCGCCCGATCAAGCACCTTCGGCCATCCGCTCTATAAGGCGAAGCGTGGCCCGGGCGTCCCCGATGGCCGTGTGGTCGCCGCCCACCAGCTTCTGGTTTCTGTGGCCGCCCCTCTTGGAACGCTCGCCCACGTAGGCCGCGAACGCGCGCATCGCGCACTCCCAGGGCGGGAGCTCCCCGGCGAGCGCCCCCCGCGCCCCCAGGCGCCCCACGGCCGCGTCCCACACCCTGCGGTCGTAGGGGGCGTTGTAGACCACCACCCGCTTGTCCCACAGCGCCTCCAGCAGCTCCGGGTATACCTCGACAAACGGCCTCTCGCCAATGAGGCTCTTCGCGGTGTGGCCGTGGACGCGGGACGCGCCTGGCTCTATGGGGCACGAGGGCCTTATCGGCGAGTCGAAGAGGGCCTCTCCCCGCCAAGACACGACGCCGACCTCGACGAAGTCCACGGGGGTGCCGAGGCCCGTGGTTTCGGAGTCCAGGACCACGAAGTCGCCTTCAGAAAGGAGGGAGCGCGCCCACCGGACGGCGTCCTCGCGGCCGCCTATCCGCGCGGCAGGGGCCCTGGAAGCAGCCTCCGTTCGTGTCCCGCTCGAGCTTCCCATCCTTCCCCCATCTTCGCACGGTGGGAGCACCAGGGCCACCCCGGTGTCGCCCCTTAGCGAGGCGCGAAGACGACCCCGTCCCCGAACCGGGGTAGCGGTAGTAGACGGGCAAATTCCAACGACCTCGTGTTCGGGGTACCGGCGACCGTGCTCATGCCGGCGGGTTCCCGCTTCGTCGGAGGCCGTGACCGGGTCCCGATACCGGTACGAGGGCTTCGGGAACGGCCACCACCGATCCGAACCGGCCCGGCTTTCGCGCCGTGGCGAGTCGTCGAGGAAGACGAAGGCCGCCGCCGATTACCCGTCTGCTCCCGCTACCCCAACACCGACGCGCCCCGCCGCCGGACCCGCCGCGCGACCTACCACCCCCCGAACGGGAGCCGACACCCGATGGCGACTACGACCTGAGCACCGACCGGCTCTACGGGCACGTCACCAAGCGCAAGAGCCGCACCGAGTTCCTGGCCTTCGTGCGCTACCCGCGCGGCCTGCACCCGCCCGAGGTCCGGATCGCGATCGTGCTCGACAACTTCGGCCCTCACCCGTCGACCAAGACCGACACCCGCGTCGGGGACCGGGCGACGGCGAACAACGCCGGGCAAGCCGGCATGATCCGCCGCTACACCGCCCGGCGGAACCGGCACGCCACGACCGACCCAGAGCTGCGAGAAGTCGTCACCAAGACCGAGACGATCAAGAAGGCGGAGGTTGCTCGATGCGGCACCAGTACCCGACCTTGCCGACGCCGACGGGCCGCAGTCTGACGGTCACCAGCCCACGGGGCCGTTCACGTCGAAGAAGCTGCCACTAGGACCGTCCGCCTCGAGCGTGGCCGCGCGCACGGCGACCTTCGCGCCCTCCGATGGATGCTGCGCTCCCTGGTTGTTGACCATATCCGTGGAGTTGGACCCGGGGCACACCGAGTTTGACCTTTATCGGCGTGTCCTTGAGTTCGACGGCCAGCCATCCGGTGAGCGCGTTGAGGAGGGTCTTCGACGCGGGATAAGCGAAGATCGGGAACCGTCCATGTCCAAAAGGGTTTGCCGGAGACACCAGCGTCGTGATCGACCCCAGGGTGCTGCTCACGTTCACGATGCGACCGGCCCGCGCCGTCCGCACGAGCGGCAAGAACGCCTGCGTGACGCGCAGCGCCCCGTAGAAGTTCACGTCGAACGCGCGTTGGATCGTCTCCGGCCGCACGGTGCTGGGAAGGGCTTCGCCTTCGGCGATCGCCACCCCCGCGTTGTTGACCAGCACGTCCAGCGCACCGGTCTCGTCGCCGACGCGCGCCGCGGCGGCCCCGACGCTTTGTTCGTCGGTCACGTCGAGGCCAACGAAACGAACGTCTCCCTCATCGGCAAGGTCCTTCGCCGCCGATTCGCCGCGCTCCTGGTCGCGACTTCCCAACCACACGGTGACCCCCGCCGGGGCGGGTAGCCCGACCCTTCTCCTATTCACCCGCGTGCGCGGAGAGACTGTCCGATAAATCGAGATAGGCCCCGAAGCGGGACCCAAAAAGCGGCTCAGAGGGGCCGAACACGCACCCGATCGCCGTTGCTCGCCACCGAAACGCGGGCCCGGAACGCCCTCCAGCCATTTATCAGACAG
>CADCUW010000332.1 GCA_902805985.1 uncultured Rubrobacteraceae bacterium | reverse complement strand
GCAGTCCGTTCGTCACACTCTCGAACCTCCCGTATACGTGGCCTTGCGCCGGTTAGAGCCATAGGACGATCGCCGCCAGCGTGAGCATCGCCAGGTAGCTCGCGGCCCGTTTGTCGTAGCGCGTGCTTGAGGCGGCCCACCAACCTCTCGACCTTGTTGCGCTCGCGGTAGGTTTCCCGGTCGAACGTCGGATCCCGACTCTGATCGGAGCACAGCGGGATCACCGCCAGTATTCCTCGCCGAGCCAGGTACGCGCGGATGCGATCGTAGCTGTAACCTCGGTCGCCCACGACGCGCTCCGGGTGAAGGTCCGGCTGCGCCCCACCGGGTCGTTCGACGGCACCGACCTCCATCAGCGACTCGAATAGCTTCGCCTCGTGCCTATGGCCGGGGGAAAGCACGAACGCGACCGGCTTGCCGCCGCCTTCCGCCCTGACGTGGAACTTGGTGGAGAAACCGCCCCGGCTACGGCCGAGCGCCTCGTCGCCCTGGCGTCCGCCTCGCGCCCCGGCCGCGTGTTGGTGGGCGCGCACCGAACTGCCGTCCACGAAGTGCCTGGACCGGTCGAGGTCTCCGCGCCCGTCGGCATCTTTCTGGAGCTCATCGAGCACCTTCCGCCACACGCCGGAAGCGGTCCACCGGTAGAAGCGGCCGGCGGCCGTCTTCCAGCACACCCCCGCGTCGGCCGGCAGGTCCCGCCACGGCGCTCCGGTGCGAAGTACCCACAGGATGGCGTTCACGACCACGCGATGGTCCTTGGCCGGTCGCCCCCGCGCCGGCCTTTGCGGAGGAAGCATCGGCAAGAGCCGCGCCCACTGCCCGTCCGCAAGCTCGTCTTTCGTGGCCGCGCGCCTTTTCGGGTTGCCGTTGGGGCGGCTAGAAGTAGCGCGACCCCGCGACGATCTCCCCCCAGGGGACGTAGGAGGCCTCCACCGCCGAGCGCCCCGTGCGCCCGAGGTACTCCCGCACCAGCCGGTAGCCCATGGAGTAGCCGACGAAGTCCGGCAACCCGCGGGGTTCGTAGCCAAACTGCGGGGCCGCCCAGTCCCCGAATATGTAGCCGCGGATCTCGTTGAAGCCGCTTGCGTCCAGGGCGTCCCTCATGACCGGACGCGCCGCTTCGAGCTCGTCCTCGGAGAGCGCCTTCGTCCACGGTCCGAGCAGGTCTTCCCCAAACCTCTCCGCGGCGAACGCCTCGGCGAGTCCTTCCAGAACGAGGTATTGCCCGACGGTGGTCGTCTCGTCCCAAGGCTCGAAGGCCAGGCGCACCTTGTGGTGCAACTCGTGGACGGCCAGGGCCGGCAGGCGCGGCAGGTTGTAGTCCGTGGGCCACACGTAGGCCAGGATCCAGTCCGAGAAGGAGGCCCCGCCCATGTACCCCGCATGGCGCTCCATCAGGTCGGGCGTCCGGGGATCGGCCAGCGCCAGGGAGAAGGTCACGCCCCCGAAGTCCACCCCATGCCCTTGCGGGCTGAGCACCTCCAGGGCCGACTCCTGTGCCCGCACGCACTCGGCGAAGGAGCCCCTCTGTTCTAGCTCGGCCAGGGCGTCGAGGCCACCCCCGGCGTCGGAGTCGGGACCGTAGAGGCCGATGAGACGCGCCGCCGCCAAGGCGGGGTCGCCTCCCTCGCCCGATCCCGGGGCCACCCCCGCGGGCATGAAGCTCATTATGTGCTCCCACAACGGCCTCAAAGGCTCCATCACCAGCTCGCCGTAAAGGGCTCGTCTGCCGTCGGCCGGGGCGAGCAGCGCGTTGCGCTGTCCTTCCAGGACGTCGACGGTTTTTACCTCCGGCATATCCTTCTACCTCCCGCGTTCGCGTACCAGTCCGGATTTGGACGGTTCGTCGGATACCATAAGGTCTCCTGTCGGGGGAGAGTCAAGGGGGGGCCCGTGGGTTCGGAAAAAGAGGCGCCGTACAGCATCGGTAAGCTGGCCCGCATGAGCGGGGTGACGGTGAAGACCATCCGACACTACTCGGACGTGGGCGTTCTGCCCCCCTCCGAGATCACCGAGGCCGGCTACCGCATGTACTCCGAAGGGGATCGCTCGCGTCTCGAACTGATCCGCACGCTGAGGGCCGCCGGCTTCGGACTCCCGGAGATAGGTGCCATCCTCGAAGAGGAGAGCGAAGCGTCGGACGCGCTCAGGTTGCAGATGGAGACCTTGGACCTCCAGATACGTACCTTGCGCAGGCGCCGCAAGCTGCTCGAATCCGCCCTCGAAAGCGGCGGGGAGGACGAGCAGCCGTACCCCGGCCGGGCGCAGGCGCTCGGGATCCTCGAGGCGAAGGAACGGGAGGCCTTCCTCGCCGAACATTTGGAGAGAGGCCTCCAAGGTGCCCCCGTGGACCCCGAGGCGAAAGCCGGGTTCTGGCGGGCGATCGTGTCCGACATGCCCGAGGAGCTCGACGAAGGGCAGCTCGCCGCTTGGACGGAACTCGCGAAGCTGGCCTCGGACGATAGCTTTGTCGAGGCCCTCAAGAACCAAACGACACCCATCCCAGGGACGGCCGAAGATGGCCTTGATTCCACCGGCTGGAACGAGGCCGTGACTACCGCGATCGGTAGAGCCAAGTCGGCCGTTCGGGAGGGACGTTCTCCGACCGGAGAGCACGGGCAGAGCGTCGTCGCGGACTGGGTACAGGCCTCCGGGCGTGCCGCGGGCACGCAGGACGATGCGCGCTTCGCCGAGCGGATGCTCTCCCACCACGAGCGAACGTACGATCCGCGCATGGAACGCTATTGGGAGCTGATCGCTGCCCTGAAGCGATGGGAGTACGACCCCACCATAGCGCGGGCCTACGGCTGGCTCGTCGAGGGTCTACGTTGGCAAGTAATGGAGTGTCCGAGCAGCGTCGGCGACGATAAAACCCGCGTCGGTTTTGCGGACAGGCCCTAGGCGACCGCGTATCACCCTCGGTACCGACCTACACTCGCTGGCCCGCGCGGACGGCTCGCCCATTGCCTTCTTCTCCGCCGCCGGGGTCCCTGCGCACGCCATCGAGCGCGTCGCCCGGACGAACCACGTGGAGAAATCTCGCTCTCCGCGTACGACTCTTTCCTGACCCTTCGCGGTCACGGGCGCCGTCGAAGCCCGACTCCGGCGGCGGGCCCGCGCGCGGGCTCGCCGTCTACCGGGCGTCGTCCAACACCTCGTAAGGATCGCCGCGCTCGACGTAGAACCGCAGGAGCCTCTCTATGACCTCGGCCATGTAGACCGGGCGCCCCGCGAGGGCGCTCTGCTCGGCCAAGACCCGGTCCACGGCGAACCTCACGTCCCTGTGGATCTTCGCGGAAATCGGCACCATGTTCGGGTCCGAGTTCCTTCCCCCCTTTGGCCGTCCCGGCCTCCTTCCCGACCTCCGCGCGAGCCCGCCCGTTCGCGTGGCTCCGCCGGGTCCACTCGGCGCACGGCGCCCGAGCCCGTCGGTCGCCTCGGGGGGCGCTTCGGGGATCGCCGCGGTTGACGTCGTCCCACCTCCGCCCGTCTCCCCCGCGTCTTCCGCCTCGAGCCCTTCGAGCTCCTCGTCCATCATCGCCGCCAGGGGGTTCGACGCCCGGTCGATCCTGTCCCTCCCCAACGCTAGCCCTTACCCACGAGAGCGCGCCTGGCGCCGACGATCTCCCGGGCGGCCTCTTCGGCGACCCTCTTGTAGGAACGCCACGCCTCCTGCGCCCTGCTGTTCGGGAACTCGTGGACGAGCCTGCCCGTCTGTGTGGCCGTGTCGAAAGCCTGCCTCCTCCGGATCTCGGGGCCGAACACCGGCTGCCCCGCGGCCTCGAGCTGCTCGCGCCGCTCCTGCGCCTGCGCGTTCCACCAACCCACCATCGTCAAGAGAACCCTGTAGCTCGCATCCATCTTACGCAGCCGGGCCAGAAACCCCATCAAGGGGCGCATCGACAGCCCCTCCGCTGTCGTGGGCACCACGATCAGGTCCGATCCCCTCACCGCGGCCCGAAGATCCACGTCGCTGGGCCGCCCCTGCGAGTCGAAGACGACGTTCTCGTAGCGCTGCCATCCCCCGCCGTCTCCCAAACCCACCACATCGAACGACCACGGCTCCAGGTCCGCCGGACGCGCCGCCCGCCAGTGGACAAGGCTCTGGTTGGGGTCCGCGTCCACCACGACCGTCGTCCCCTCCCCGAAACGAGCCCCAAGCGCCGCCCCGAGGTGCATTGCCGTCACGCTCTTCCCCACGCCGCCCTTGTATCCCATCACGTTTATCCTCATGCCCGTGCCCTCCCGCGCCCGCCCGATCCGTCCTCACGCCATCTTAGTGTTCCGCGTGCGATAAATCAACATTACGAAAATGAGCTACATTTTCGTAATTCTATTATTCTCTACGGGGTTCTTCCATCGAGCCGTCGGCGCGCTGCCCCGGCCACCCGGGTTCCGCCGGCCTTGCCGGCAGGCCCCGCGTCCACTCATGCCTTCCGCACCCTTGGGGGGCCTCCACCACCGCCTCGAGGGGCTGTCTACGTCTTAGAGATGCCCTCAGCGTCCTTACGGAGGAAATCTAGTCGCGATCCTGGAGGGGTCAGGCGGTCCGACAGGCCCGTCCCGGCCGCGAGCCCAGAGAACGCCGTATGAACGGTTTGACCATCGGGCCGCCGCAGACCGCCGCCGCACGCACTCTCAATTTCTATTTCCGTAAATCCGATACATTTTCGTAATTCTGATATGCCGCGTTGCGCCAGCCTTGGTGGGGGAGAGGACGGAGGGGGTGGGTCGGCTGGTTCAGGCGGGGTCGCGGCAACGGCCCGGCGTCTCTTCGGCGCGGGGCGCCTATCAGCCGGCGGCCTCGCGGTCGAGCTTGTTGAAGAGCCGGTCGAACGCGGCGGCCTGGCGCTTGCGGACCGCCTCGCGGCTCACGCCCAGCTTCCGGCTCAGCTCCTCTAGGGCCTGTCTGACGGAACTGGCCGTCCGTGTTTGCGGAATAGCAACGGACGGTATCGAAGGCCTGTGAAACGCGATCCGTGCATGTCCCTCTCTAGGGTTGGGCCTCTCCGAGCCCGGCCTCGCG
>CADCUW010000331.1 GCA_902805985.1 uncultured Rubrobacteraceae bacterium | reverse complement strand
CATTTTCCCGCATCCTTATGCGCTACCGCTAGATGTTGTGGTTGTCTCCTCCCTAGCTTCCCAGCAACCGCCCCTCTGAGGCCGGTTGGGGTTTAGCTCGTGCAGGATATTGGATATGGGGTTCCGAAAATGAGCCTTCCACGTACTCTGGTGAATGGTGGATAATAAGCAGCGATGCATCCTACTGGAGGCAACACGGATAGCGCTTATGACCGGTTCGCCCGCTTGGTCGTGGACGGCCTCTCGGCGAACGTGGCCGTCATCGAAGGCTCGGGCGCCATCGTCTTCGCCAACGAAGCCTGGATGGGTTTCGCTCGGGCCAACGGGGGCGACCCGGCCAAGGTCTCCGAAGGGGTTAACTACCTGGAGGCCTGCGACGCGGCCACGGGCCCTGACTCCGAGTGGGCTGCCGCCTTCGCCGCGGGGATAAGGGAGGTGCTCCGTGGCCAGAGAACGAGCTTCGAGCTGGAGTACCCGTGCCACGACCCCGACAGGCGGCGCTGGTTTGTGGGGAGGGTGACGCGGCTGCCGGGGTCGGGGCCGCCGCGGGCTGTGGTCGCCCACGAGGAGGTCACCGCCCGAAGGCTCTACGAGGAGGAGCGCGAGAGCCGCCGCCTGCACGAAGCCCGGGCGCGCGAGCAGAGGAGGATAGGCCGCGAACTGCACGACCGCGTGGCCCAATCGATGGCGTTCGTGCACCAGAGCCTGGAACTCCACGAGTTCTACGAGGGACGCGAGCCGGGGAAGGCGGCGGAGAAGATGGAGCTCGCCAAGCGGGCTACCAGGGAGACGCTGGAGGCCACCCGGGACCTCTCCCGTGTGCTGAGCGCGGCCGAGGTCGAGGGGGGGCTGCGTGCGGCACTGTCCGACCTCTTTAGGGACATCGCCCCGCCGTGGGTCGCCCACGAGGTCGGCGTCGAGGGCGACGAGTCTGCGATCCCGCCCGAGGCGCAGGAGCAGATGTTTCTGATCCTGCGCGAGGCGGTGCGCAACGCCCTCGCCCACTCGGGAGGCGAACGGTTGGCGGTGCGGGTGCGCGTCAACGGGGAGGAGGCCGTCGGCGTGGTCGAGGACGACGGGACGGGTTTAGGCGCGGAGGACGCCCGGCAAAGAGGCGCAGGCGGGCTCGACTTCATGGCAGAGAGGGCGGCGCTAGCGGGCGGCACCTGCAGGATCGGCCCGTCCCAACTAGGGGGAACGCGGGTCGAGGTGATCGTACCGCTACACCCGACGCCCATCCGCAGTTCGTGACCGTGGACTTCGTAGAACCCCCCACGCCCGAAGTTCGGTGAATAGGACCCGACGCCGTACGTGGGCCTAGACGCCCTGTCCGTCCCGGGAGCCTTCCCCGTCTGGTGGGCCTAGCCGCCCTGTCCGTCCCGGGAGCCTTCCCCGTCGGCTGAGGCGAAGGTGATCTCGTGGATGCCGATCCACTGCTCCACAAGCGCCTTCCTCACCGCGTCGTTCCTGGAGTGGACCCCTACCTTCTGGTAGATGTTGGCCAGGTGGCGCTTGACCGTCGCCTCCGCGAGTTGCAGCTCCTCGCTTATCAGTCGGTTGGAGAGCCCGCGGGCTGCCAGCACGATGACCTCGGTCTCCCGCTCGGAGAGGGCGCCAACCGGCTCGTCGCCGAGGCGCTCCAGCAGGGCGCGGGGCATGGAGATCACCGCGTTTCCGCCCCCGGGGTCGTGGGTCACGGCCTCCAGGGTGGCGACGAGCTCGTCTGCGGAGGAGGACTTGTGCAGGTAGGCGTCTATGCCCATCCTGGAGATCGCCTGCACGTAGCGCAGGTTGTCCCACAGGGTGAGCACCACGATCCTGGAATCGGGTGAGACCTCGCGTAGCCCCGAGATGATCTCCTGGGCGCTCTTGGGCTGCATGTCCAGCTGCGTGATGATGACGTCTGGCTTTGTAGTGGCCACCCGCTCGACGGCCTCGGGACCGGTAGAGGTGGTGCCGACCACCTCTATGCCATCTTGGGAGGCGAGGATGGCCTCGAGGCCCTCCCTGAACATGGTGTGGTCGTCTGCGAGATGCACCCGTGTGGTCATTTCGTGCGCTCCTTCCGCATGAACAAGGTCCATACTCGAAGAAGCTACAGAGATCGCCCACGTCTATAGACGGGTCAGTCCCCTATTCTACCCCAACCGCACCCCGCCTGGTAGGGCACCGCCCTAGGCTCCGCCTTGGGCTCCGCCTCAGGCGTGCCCCAGCCCGAGGAGGAGCTCCTCGGCCCGGTCCAGCGCCGCGATCACGTCCCCGGTGTTGACGTTGGCGACACTCCTCAAGCAAACTAGGCCACGAAAAGCGCAACGTATGGCTGCAGCCGGGCTTGGCAGAAACCACGGCAAGTTCCCGGACTCCTCCGGGAGGGCCGGGAACGCGCCCTACCGCCCGCCGATCACGGTCCGGACGGTCGATCTGACGAAATCTTCGCCGATCGGTTCGCGGGAGAACCAGCGCCGGTAAAAGAGGGGGCCGACCAGGGCCGCCGTCATCGCGGACGCGTCGGTATCCGGAGGCAGCTCTCCGTTGCGCACCGCGCGCCCGATGATCTCGCGCAACGGCGCCGTGTGCCCCCTCTGGATCCTGCCGTGGATCGCGGCGACCTCCGGGTCGCGCTCGGCAGCGTCGACGATCGACGGCACCACCGAGGACCAATTCGCGGTTCGCAGAAGCCGCGCGATGCCGGTGAGAAGGGCCGTGGCGTCTCCTTCGAAGCTGCCGGTGTCGGGCGCTTCCTGATCGGCGCTGATCCGGGCGCACGCGTCCAAGATGAGGTCGGACCGCGTGTCCCAGTGCCGATAGATGGTCGTCTTGGCGACGCCGGATCGCCGTGACACCTCGTCGACACTCACACCGCCCAACCCGCTTTCGGTCAGGAGCTCGAACGTCGCCCCCAGCACGGCCTCCCTCGAGCGGTGCACGCGACGGTCTAGGCCCACCGGGCACCTCCGTCCTTCGTCGGCGACTCCCGTCCCGCGCCGCCGGGTCCGAGCTCGATACCCAGGTGCGTCTTGATTCCCTACCTCCTATACGATACGCTACCGTAGCGTAGCACACAGCGACGCGTTTGTGCAGGAGCTAAAGGAGTGCATCGTGGACTTTGTCTCAGTGCGGTTGATCACCGACGACGTCGAGGGGATGGTCGCGTTCTACGAACGGGTCCTCGGGCTCGAGACCCGGTGGGGCACGGAGGACTTCGCGGAGGTGGTCACACCTTCCTGCACTTTGGCGATCGGCCAGACTCGCACCGTGCGGCTGTTCGGGGAAGGAGCCGCGCGTCCGGCGGACAACCACACCGCCATCGTCGAGTTCCGCGTCGACGACGTCGACAAGGAGCACGAGAGGCTCAAGGACTTCGTCGGCGAGTTCGTCAAAGAGCCGACGACGATGCCCTGGGGCAACCGGTCCCTGCTGTTCCGCGATCCCGACGGCAACCTGATCAACTTCTTCACCCCGGTCGGCGCGGACGCTGTCAGACGGTTCGAGCGCTGATCCGCGGTCGCTCGTCTAGGTCCCCGTTCCGGGCACCGCCGCCGGGCTCCGCGGTGTCGGCCGGGGAGCGGAAGCAGGCCACTTTCGGGACTTTCCGGCCAGCCGGAAGAACCAAGGACCTTTCGTAATTTCTGCCAAGCCCGGCTGCAGCCATACGTTGCGCTTTTTGTGGCCTAGTTTGGCCCGGTCCCCTGTATCCGGGGTGGGGGTACCGCCCCTCTATGGCAAGGGGTGGGCAGATGAGACGGACGACATTCCTGGTCACAGCCGTGGTCTTCGCGTTGATCCTGGCAAGCGGGGTGGCGCTAGCCGAGGTGGTCAAGGGCACCGCTCGCGACGACACCCTCAGGGGATCGGGAGGCCGCGACGTCCTGCGCGGCTATGGCGGCGACGACACCATGAGCGGCTACGGCGGCGACGACGCCATACTGGGCTACTCCGGAGATGACCGGATCCGCGGGGGAGAGAACGACGACACCCTCTACGGCAACGGGGGCAGGGACAAGCTCTACGGCGGCCCCGGAGACGACACCATCTACGCCGGCGACGGCCAGGACCTGGCCGACGGGGACTCGGGGTCGGACCGCATCTACGCCGGCAGCGGCCGGGACAAAGTCTTCGCGGGCCGGGGCAGCAACGAGCTCATCGACACCTCCGATGGGCAGAGGGACGTCATCTGTGTCGGTGGATCGGAGAGCGGGAGCTTGGACGCCGACCGCCAGGACGAGCTCAGGTTCAACTGCGGGCCATGACGAGGAGCCGGTCGGGGATCGGGGAGCTCTATTCACCGTAGCTCGTAGGAGGGCTATTCTCCGAACTTCGTGCTGAGACTGTCTGATAAATCGAACTGGGTCCCGAAGCGCGACCCAAAAAGCAGCTCAGAGGGGCCGAACACGCACCCGATCGCCGTTGCGCGCCACCGAAATGCAGGCCCGGAACGTCCTCCAGCCATTTATCAGACAGTTTCAGAAGAGGCGTTCTCCGAAACCCGTATCCACGATCCTGGATGAATGGCGCCCGAATCGTCCTTCCCGATCGGTTTCGAGCTTCCGGGGACCAAAGGTCGACCACAAGATGTCGTGGCGCCGCATAAAAATGTAAGGAAACGGATGTCCCTGGGTCGTAGACGGCGCCGCGTAACCCGCGTAAACCGCACCCGCTGTCCCGTCGCCCCCTTACCCCCGCGCCCGTTTGTTGCCTACGTGGACGCGCTTTGCGCAACACAGGGGGCGGGGGCCCGCTGCGGGAACCCGTCGCGACCCAGTGGGCGGTAGGCCGGCGGCCCCAGGCTGGTATATACTAACGGTCTATACCGGCGAGGAGGCGATAGATGGAGACCGCGAAGCTTTTCATGAACGGCAGGAGCCAGGCGGTGAGGCTGCCCAAGGGGTTCCGCTTCGAGGGGGAGGAGGTGTTCGTCAAGAAGGTGGGCAACGCGGTAGTGCTGCTCCCGCGGCGGCACTCGTGGGAGGCTTTGTACGGGAGCCTCGGGTCGTTCTCTAAGGACTTCATGGAAGACCGGGGCCAGC
>CADCUW010000330.1 GCA_902805985.1 uncultured Rubrobacteraceae bacterium | reverse complement strand
TCGTCTTCCGCCTCGAAACCACGAATCCCTCCGGCATCGTGAAGGCCTTCGAAGCCGCCGGCTACAACGTCACGACGGTGGAAGCGTCCTCCAACCCGGAGCCGACGCTGGAAGAGGCATAAAGGTTTTGAGGTTCCAGGTTCTGAGGTTCTTGTAGAGGCGTATCGTCGCAAGGTTGCCGGTCCCGTCCGCGTTTCCTCGGGCGCGGGCGGGTTTCAACCCCGCCCGCGCCACACGGCCACCTAGAACCTACCCGCTGAACAACCCGGTCACGCCGGGCTTCAGGCGTCCCTCGGCGTCGAGGTAATCGCTCCACGAGCGCTTCGGGTCGTAACCCAGCATGCGACGGGCCTTCTCTATGGAGATGCCGGAGGCGTCTTCGCGGGAGAGGGGGGTCTTGACCTCGACCCTATCGCCGTAGTTTTCGCGGACGGCCTCCTGGAAGGGACGGCCGCCGACGTTGTCGGGGGAGGCTATGTAGAAGACCTCGTGGCCGGGGAGGTCGCTCTCTGTGGCGAGGACTATGGCGTCGGCGAGGTCGTAGACGTCGATGTAGCTCCAGAAGCCGGGGCTGAGCTCGGACTTGTCCCGGATCATGGGCCCGAGGTTTCGCTCGTAGTTGCCCTCGTGCTGGACCCAGGAGGGCCTGATCGAGATGCACCGGATGTCCGAGCGCCGGAGGGCCGCGTCCATGAGCTGCTCGCCGAAGTGCTTGGCCGTGGCGTAGGGGTCCTGCGGCCGGATCGGGTGTTCCTCATCAACCGGCACGTACTCGGGCAGCACGGGACGCTCGGGGAAGAAGAACCCCGGAACGGTCTCGCTGGAGAGGTTGACGAACCGCCCCGCGCCGAACCGGATCGCCGCCTCAAGCGTGTTGAAGGTAGCCATCAGGTTGTTCTGGAAGACAACGTGCGGCGGATTCCTCGTAGGCTCCGGTATCGCTGCCGCGTGCACGACCGCCTCAGCCCCCCGTACGACGGCGAAAGCGTCGCCGGCGTCGGTTAGATCCGCCTGGAAGTAGTCCGCCTCGCCGGCCGCCGGCCGCTCGAAGACCGGCGGTATGACGTCCGTCGCCCTGACGTCGTGGCCGGCCTCCTGCAACGCCGCCACCGTCGCCCGCCCGACCTTGCCCCTAGCACCCGTTACCAGTACGCGCATGCCGCTCCCTTCCCGTATTCGGTCCGGCCGATAGTACAACATGCCGCTCCGCGGCGTTTCACCGAACGCGGGCCGGGGTAAAGCCTGGATCATGAGGGTCGTGGTCGTAGGCGCAACCGGCAATGTGGGGACGAGCGTGCTGCGCTCGCTCTCGACGGAGCCGCGGATCGAGTCCGTGCTCGGGGTAGCCCGCCGGCTGCCGAACCTGACGATATCCAAGGTCGAGTGGGCGTCGGCCGACGTCGTAAGCGACGACCTCGCGCCGCTCTTTCGGGGTGCGGACGCGGTCGTGTGCCTGGCCTGGATTATCCAGCCTTCAAGGGACCTGAACAGACAATGGATGACCAACGTCGAGGGAACCACGCGGGTCGCGAGGGCCACCGCCGAGGCCGGCGTCCCGGCCTTCCACTACGCCTCGTCCGTCGGCACCTACTCGCCGGGCCCGAAAGACCGCGCGGTGGACGAGAGCTGGCCCACGGGCGGCATCCCGACCTCGTACTACGGCCGGCACAAGGCCGAGGTCGAGCGCAGGCTTGACGGCTTCGAGAGAGAGTCGCCGGATGTTCGGGTCGTCAGGATGCGCCCTGGGCTCGTCTTCAAGCGGGAGGCGGCCGAAGGCGTCAGGCGCCTCTTCGCGGGGCCGTTCTTCCCGAACGTGCTCGCCAACCCGGGCCTCATCAACTTTGTTCCCGAGATAGAGGACCTGCGCTCGCAGGTCGTCCATTCGTACGACGTGGGGGAGGCCTTCCGGCTCGCCATCCTCAACGAGGAGGCGCGGGGGGCGTACAACCTGGCGACGGAGCCGGTGCTGGACGCGGCGGAGATCGGGCGCATACTGAACGCCCGTCCCGTGCCCTTCCCGGCGCGGCTGGCGCGGGCCGGGGCCGATCTCTCGTGGCGGTTCAGGCTGCAGCCGGTGCCTCCGGGGTGGCTGGACCTCTCGCGGCAGGTCCCGATCATGGACACCCAGAGGGCCCGGCGGGAGCTCGGGTGGACGCCGGGTTTCTCGGCGGACGAGACGCTGCTGGACATGCTGGAGGGCCTGCGGGGCGGGGCGGGGCTGGACACGCCGCCGCTCTCGCCGAAGACGGGCGGGCCGTTACGCATCCGCGAGTTCCTCACTGGAGTAGGAGGTAGAGAGCCCTGAAAGCCGTAGTGTGGCACGGCAAGGAAGACGTCCGGGTGGACAACGTACCCGACCCGATCATCCAGGAGCCGACCGACGCCATAGTCCGCATCACCTCGACCGCCATCTGCGGCTCGGATCTGCACCTCTACTCGAAGTTGTCCCCGCTCATGCGCGAGGGGGACATCATCGGGCACGAGCCGATGGGGATAGTCGAGGAGGTAGGCCGCGAGGTCGAGCACATCCAACCCGGCGACCGCGTCGTGATCCCCTTCAACATAAGCTGCGGCCACTGCTTTTTCTGCGACCAGGACCTCTACTCCCAGTGCGAGACGACGCGGGACACCGGCAAGCTCGCCCAGGGCGTGAACCTGCTCGGGCGCGGCAGGGGCGCGAGCCTCTTCGGCTACACCCACGTCTACGGCGCCGTCCCGGGCGGACAGGCCGAGTACCTGCGCGTGCCGCAGGCCCACTTCGGCCCCATAAAAGTTCCGGAGGGGCCGCCCGACGAGCGGTTCCTGTACCTCTCGGACGTGCTTCCGACGAGCTGGCAGGCCGTCGCGTACGCGGACGTCCCGGAGGGCGGGACCGTCGGCATCTGGGGCCTGGGCCCGATCGGCCAGATCTGCGCGAGGATAGCCCTCCACCAGGGCGCGGGGCGCGTCATCGGTATAGACAACGTGCCCGAGCGTCTGGCGATGGCCTCCAGGCACGGGGTCCAGACTATAGACTTCTCGGCTGTCGAGAACGTGCGCGACGTGATCCTGGACCTCACCGACGGCCGGGGCCTCGACGCCGCCATCGACGCCGTCGGCATGGAGGCCTCGGGCTCCGTCGTCGGCTCCATCCTGCAGACCACGAAGCTTCAGCTAGACCGGGCCACCGCCCTGCGCGCGGCTATGTCCTCCATCCGGCGCGGCGGAACGCTGTCCTTATCTGGCGTCTACGCCGGGCCGATCCAGGCCTTTCCCCTGGGCGATCTGTTCGACATGCAGATCCAGATCCGGATGGGCCAGGCCAACGTCCGCCAGTGGACCGACGAGATCATCCCACTCCTGACCGAAGACGACGTCCTGAAGGTCGAGGACCTGAAGACGCACACGATGCCGCTGGACGACGCGCCGCACGGCTACGAGATCTTCCAGAAGAAACACGACGGCGCCATCAAGTGCGTCCTCAAACCCTGAAGCAGAGGCGATGGGTTATGGGATGTCGGGGTGCGGCAGCACGCCCATGCACATCTCCAACGCCGGAGACTCCACGAGGTAATCCTGGCGTCCCTCCGCCCGGCTAGACCGGTAGGAGGGTGAGGCAAGTGTAACGCGCGATCTCTTCGAAATGCCCATCTAGCGTGAGTATTCGACCACCAATGGTCTCGGCGGAGGCCGCGATAACACAGTCCGTTACGGGTACGGTGACGCCGCGCCGCCGCAGATCGAAGCCCAGATCACCGGCCCGACCGTAAACTTCCCGGGAGGTCTCCGCCCACGCAACGGCGCCGAGCGCGTACCGTAGCTCGGATGCCTCACCTGCGGTCCTGGCGCCCTGGAGAAGCTCCGCCAGGATCACCCCATTCAAGACCGCCCGGTCTGCCTGGATCAGGACCCGAACAGCGTTGGCCGCCTCCTCTTCCGGGCGGTTGAAGTACTCCACCCAGCAGGAGGTATCCACCACGACCGGCTCACCCCTCAAGCTCGGCTTTCCTCAACTCGCGCCAGTTCTCTTCCAACGTTACCGTTGCGGGCAACTCCAGCAGTAACTCCTTGCGCCGAAGACGGACGTACTCCTTTAGCGCCGCCTCGACGGCCGCCGCCTTCGTCCGCTCCCCGGAGAGGCTGACCGCCTCCTCCATTAGCTTTGCATCTATGTCTAGCGTCGTTCTCACGCACAAGATAGTAGCATAATAAAATGGTGCCAAAACCCCGTGTTCGTGTTACGAAGGCCAGCCCATCAGTCTACGGACCCCAGCACTGCGCGCCAGAACGTATCGCGCTCCCCGGGCACGAACGGGACGTACAGCGCGACCCGGTCGATTAGGCCCTCGTAGCGCGCCTCAAGCGCCGGGCCGAGCTCATCGGGCGGGGCCTCGACGACGAAGGCTTCGAGCATCTCGTCGGTTATGAGGGATGGCATCTCGTCCCACTTCTTGTCGCGCGCCAGGAGGCCGAGTCTCTCGCCGACCTCTGCCCAGTTGTGGGCTTCGAGGACGGTGCGGTAGGTCGGAGTGGAGGCGTAGAAGCTGATCTGGGCCCGCGCGGATTCGCGCTGCTCTGTTGTCTCCTTCTCGTTCTCGCCGGAGACGACGAAGACGCTGGTCGCGAGCTCCACGTTCTCGGGGCTGCGGCCGGCCGCCTCCGCGCCCTCTGCTATGGCGGGTTTCACCGTCTGCCGCACGTACTCGGGTGAGTGGAAGGGGTGGACGTGGAAGCCGTCGCAGAGCTCGCCGGCGAGGCGTGCCAGCTTCGTGTTGACGCCGGCTATGTAGACCGGGATCTCCGGGTGCTCTATAGGTCCCGGGTTGAAGAAGGGCGTCATCAGGGTGTGGCGGTAGAACTCGCCCTCGAACTTCAGCCGGCCCTCGGCCTGGAAGGACTCCCAGATGGCGCGAACCGCGAGGATGTACTCGCGCAGACGGGCGGCGGGCCTGTCGAAGGGCATGGAGAAGCGGCGCTCGACGTGGGCCCTGACCTGGGTGCCGAGGCCGAGGATGAAGCGGCCTTCGGAGAGGCTCTGGAGGTCCCAGGCG
>CADCUW010000329.1 GCA_902805985.1 uncultured Rubrobacteraceae bacterium | reverse complement strand
TCGCCTGCCCGAAGTTACCGGCGCTCGCGCACACCAGGGGGACGCCCTCCTCCGCCTCCGAGACCAGAAACTCCGTGCCGCGGCCCTTGAACGAGCGGATCGGGTTGAGGGTCTCTACCTTGATCGCCATCCGCACGCCGAGCTCCTCGCCGAGCGGCTCGCACTCGAACTGCGGCGAGTCGAGGAACACGGGATCTATGACCCCGGCGGCCCTCTCGACGCGCCCTAACGATAGACGTCGCGCGCCCTTCAAGCCTCCCCTACTTCCCGGAGAGCCGGCCCGCCATCGACGCGAACGCGCTCCGTTCCACCGAATCTTCCAGCGGTTCCAGCTCGATGGTATCGTCCGCGCGACGAAGGGCGCTCAGGATGAGCTGGTCTGTCAGCCATGGGTTTTTCGGTAGCAGGGAGCCGTGGAGATAGGTACCGTAGGCGTTGAGGCGACGGGCGCCCTCGGTGGCGTCCCCGCCGTTGTTGCCGAAGCCGGAGACGACCCTGCCGAGCGGCTTGCAGTCGCCGAGGTAGGTCCGCCCTCCGTGGTTCTCGAAGCCGACGATCCGGCGTTCCTCCCGGGCCTCGGGGGCGGGTACGTCGACCAGGACGTTCCCGATCAGGCGCGCCTCGTCAGGTTTGCGCGGCTCGGTATGGAGGTCGAAGATGCCGACGCCGGGAAGCTTCTCACCCTCGGGCGTCTCGTAGTGGTGGCCCATCAACTGGTACCCGCCGCAGACGCCGAGGATCACACCCCCGTCATCCACGATGGCCCGGAGATCCGCGCCCTTGGAGCCAGAGAGGTCGTCGGCCAGCAGCGCCTGCTCCCGGTCCTGCCCCCCGCCGAAGAGAAACAGGTCGCAGCCGGTCGGCCGAACCCTCTCCCCGAGCCCCACGTCCACCACGTCGACCGGAATCCCCCGCCACTCGCAGCGCTTGCGGATCGAGATGACGTTCCCCCGGTCACCGTAGAGGTTCATCATGTCGGCGTAGAGGTGGTGGATGGTGAGCATTGGAAACTCCCTTCGGTCGGGCTTTGAGGTTTTGAGGTTCTAGGCTTAAGGTAACAGGTAACGCGCTCTCCCGGCGATTAGACCGTGCGTGATCGGGGCGGTGGTCGTCTCGCCGGGGTTGGACGCTGCCGCAAAGCTCTGTGTAGCGCCATCCTTCCCTCGAACCTCAGGGCCTCTATCCTTCCTCCCAGAACTGATGTGTGTAGCCCATGTCGCCCAAGGCTTTGCGGATCTCCAGCATCGCGGTGTAGGTCGGCAGCACGTAGAGGGTCTCGCCGGGCGGGGTCGATTTGAGTGCCGCTCTTATAGCTTCCTTGCGGTCGGGGATGACCTCGCCGATCGGCAGGTCCGCGTACTTGAGGCGGACGGCCATGTCGCCGGCCCTGACGCCGCTGACGGTGAAGGGGGCGGCGTCCGTGACGCCCTCGGCGCGGGCCTCGGCTAGCATCTCGAAGTCCACGTCCCAAAGCCACGAGACGTCGCGGCCATCGGCGTCGTTGTCGTTTATGGCTATGAGGACGTTCTTCGCGTCGGCGCCGGTGACGAAGGTGCGCAGGATCTCGTTGAACCCGACGGGGTTCTTGATGAGCAGCAGGAAGGCCTCCCTGTCCCCGGCCTCGATCCTCTCGACCCTCCCGAACGCCCCGCCGAACGCCCCGAGCCCCCGGACGACGTCGTCGAGGCCCACCCCCGCCTCCCCCGCGACGGCCGCCGCGGCGAGCGCGTTGTAGACGTTGTAGAGGCCAGGCAACGATATCCTAGCCTCCCTCTCCCCCTTCGGCGTCGTGAGCAGGAAGGACGAGCCGCGGGCGCCTTCGAGGCGGACCCGGCTCGCCCGGTAGGCGAGGGGCGGTCGCGCGAAGTCCCCTTTCGGGCAGCGGTAGACGCCGACGTGTCCCATGTAGACGGCCGAGTAATCCAGCGGGGTGCCGCAGACCGGGCAATCCTTGGAGTCGGCGACGTGCTGGAGGCCCCCTGTGTCGAGGTCCGGCGCGTCCACCCCATAGAAGACGGGGCTGTTCGCCGAGCTCCCGAGGCTCGCGACGAGCGGGTCGTCGGCGTTCAGGACGACCGCGCCGTCTGGGGGCAGGTCCGCGAAGGCCGAGGCTATGACCTTGCCGGTGTAGGCGAGCTCCCCGTAGCGGTCGAGCTGGTCGCGGAAGAGGTTGAGGACCGCAAGTATCTTGAGCTTCGCTTCGGCCGCCACCCGCGGGACGCTCGCCTCGTCCACCTCGAAGAGCCCCATCTTCGCGGTCGGCCTGCCCGAGAGCGAGGCGTCGGAGACAAGGGCGGCTGTCACGCCCGTCACGAGGTTCGCGCCCGTCGAGTTGTTGACGACCCCGACGCCAGCCGTGGCGAGTATCTTCGAGATCATGCCGGTCGTCGTCGTCTTGCCGTTGGTGCCGGTTATCGCCGCCGAGCCGAGCGAGAGCTTTCTGGAGAGCTTGTTCAGCACCCCCGGGTCGACCCTGCGGGCCACCACGCCGGGGATGGTGGATCCCCCACCCCTGCCGAGCCTCCGGCTCGCGAGCTGCGCCGCTTTCGCGGCTCCTATGGCGGCAAGGAGGCGTGGGTCTGTCCAGGTGCTCACGGCCCGGATTATATGTACCGCGCAGAGATCTTGCCCGTCATCCCCGATCGGCTTCCGGTCTTACGGGCTAGGGATATCTTGCCCTATGGGCGTCGGTAACTCCGCGAGGGCTCCGCGCCGTGTCGGGACATTTGCGCGAAGATGCGCGAAATTTATCTAGTTTTTTCGTATCTCTAAACGGGACCACGAGTCGTTGTGCTCACCCCATCGGAATCAGCCTCAAGATACGGTTATCGAAGACCGCCACGAACGTGTCCATGCAAACTGCCGAGTTTGCACTTCCGAGAACGCTCCTCCCACGCACTACGGTAATGGGGGCAAGGGAGGGGCCGGAGCACAACGCCCCGGCCCCTCGAAGACACTGCTCAGGAACGGCCCTACTACCAGTAAGAAGTTCGAAGGACAGGGCTTTACCGCAAGTGCGTGCGCCCTACTTGCGGCTTTCCCCCCTCGGTTCTGCCAGGCGCCTTACGGGAGAATTCGAAGACTCTTTCTCTATCCTGACCCTGCCGCCACTGTACAGGCTACGGCCTCACGACCCGGTAGCCGCCGACGGGGCGACGTCGCGGGGCCGGTCGGGTCCTCGCGCGGGCGGGCCGAGCTTTTGGAGGTCCACCGCGTAGAGGGCGTACTTCTGCCGGGGGGCGCCGTCCACGGCCGAGAAACCCGGCAGGGTCTCTAGCCGCGCGTCGAGCGGGCCACCCGCGTAGACCATCAGGTAGTCGACCCCGTAGCGGCGCAGTATCTCGTGGGCTTCTTCGTCGAGGGTGGGGCCGAAGAAGAAGCGGTGGACGTCCCAGTAGCGGCGGGGGATGCCCAAAGCCGAGCCGGCCCTCCGCGCCAGCTCCTCGCGGTCCCGGATCATGCCCTCGCCCCGCTGGCTCACCACGTCCACCGTCGTCGAGTAGGCGGGAATGACGTTGTTCGCGCTGTCGCGCGCGAGCAGGACGCCGGGCTCCTCCATGTTGTCCCGGATCCAGGGGAATACGGGATCGGGGTGGTAGTTGGCGGTGCGGGCGACCTCGTACTCGCGGTAGAGGCCCACGGCTTTCGCTACGACGGGGGGTGCTGCGACCGCCACCAGGACGGCCACGAGCGCCAGCGACAGGACCCTGGCCGCGCCGCCGCGACCCATCTCGAGTCCTCCCAGCCGGGCCTCCGCGTAGACCAGGGCCTCCCAGACCATCCAGCCGGCCGTCAGCAGGCCGAGGAGGGGGATCGGCCAGGCCAGGCGCCACAGCAGGCCCGGCACGATCAACTCCTCCCCCACGAACGTGGCGACCGGCGGCACGTAGACCGCGACGGTCACCACGGCCAACCCGCCGAGGAGAAGCTGGGCGGCGATGCTGCGCTTCGCCCGCCGCAGCAAGAAGGGTATTCCGACCACGTACACCCCCAGCATCACCGGGTTCAGCAGCAACCAGGGATGCATCATGTACGAGCCGTCGCCGAACTCGTAGACGTGCCGCCAGCTCTCCGTGATGAACACCGTGTACTCGAGCACGGCAGGAGGAGTCGCGTTGATATCCGCGGAGAACAGCACGGCGGCGGGGGATCGGCCCGCGAAAAGCAGGAGCAGGGGGCCGAGAAGCACGCTCCACAGCGCGAGCGCGAGGGCCGCCATCCCCGTCCAGGCCTCCCTCCGGCGCAAGTTGACCGCCACGTGCGCCAGCCCGAAGCCGAGCATGCACAGCCCGAGGGCCCCCAGCACCGAAGGGTGCACGGCGACCGTCGTCCAGCAGAGAAAGGCGAAGAGGCCAAGGTAGCGCCGTCTTCTACCCTCCACGTAGAGCGCCGCGGAGAGGAGCGCCGCCGGCAGGACGAGGAACCTGGCGGCGTGCTTGTCCTCCGCTATGCGGACGGCGAGCTCCACCCCGACGTTGTGCACCGAGGGCTCGATAAACGCCACGTGAAAGAGGGCGTAGACGGAGGCGGCGAGGACCGCCGCCCGCCCGCTCTTCAGGAGGGCCCGGGCCAGGGCGTAGACGGCCAGCAAAGCAACGACGACGAGCGTCGGCGTCAGGTACCTGAGCACCATCTCTACGGGGTCCAGGCCGGAGACGCGTGAGAGGGCGGCCTGCTCCAGCAGCCACCCGTTCACCTTTACCCGCGAGAGCTCGGCGGTCCTCTCGCCAAAGTACGGGTCGCGTAGCGCGAGCCTCTCCGAATACATAAAGTCTCTTACCCACGACAGGTAGACCCACGCGTCGTCGTAGTTGCTCGGCACCCTCCTCGTGGCGACCAGGGCCAGGCCCCCGCCCAGCACGGCCAGGGGCACCCACAGCCAACCGGCCGGAGGCCCGTCCGTCCCACCACCCCCGTCCGTGCCGGTCCCGCTCTCCGAGGCGGGCGGGGACGCCCACAGCACCCTCAAGCCCGCCATCGTCAGGGAGACCGCAAGCACCGCTCCCGAGGCCCAGACATAGGATTCCACGCTCCCGTGCAGGATCAGGAAGGGCACCCCGAGGAGGCCGAAAACGCCGGTGCTGATGGCGAAAGCGACGGGCGCCACGGCCGGGCCCGAGATGGAGTCCCAGAAGAACCAGTACGTTACGAGCACCCCGGGTGCCACGAAGAGCAGGAGGGTGGCGACGAAGGCGGCCGGAGGCGCGGCTTCGGCGACGGACCGCAGGGGTGCGAGCAGGACGACGGCCGCGACGCTCGACAGCAGGATCAAGGCGTCCGGGGATCTGACGCGGCGGGCCAATCGCTACCTCCGGTGCGACGCGGGGTCGCGAGAGAGGTTACAGGCATTCACGCCGGCGCTCAAGCTCGCGCCCCGGCTTTCGAGCCCGGCGCGTGACCCCAACCTGGCCGTTCTTCCGGGTGGCGCGGACCCGGCGGCGCGGTAGAAACTACGGCATGGAGATCTTCGAGAACCTGTCGGCCAGTTCCAGGCTGGAGAGGCCCGCGCTCGACGCCTACTCGCGGGCGGTTAGGGACGTAACGGAGACGCTTGAGCCGGCCGTGATCTCGCTCGGCCTCCCCGACGGCCGCGGTGGCGGGAGCGGGGTGGTCCTCGGCACGGACGGGACCACGGCCACCGCCGTCACCAACAGCCACGTCGTGCGCGGCCTGGGCAACGCCGCTGGCAGCGCCGGCGGACGACGGGGCGACGGCGGCGAGATGCGCGTAACGTTCTCGGACGGGACGTCGGTCCCGGCGGAGGTGCTCGGCGACGACCCGCCGAGCGACCTCGGGGTGGTCCGCTTCACCCCCGAACAAGAACCGACGGTGGCGGCGCTCGGCGAGGCGGAGAACCTGGTCGTCGGCCAACTCGTCGTCGCCATCGGGAGCCCCTTGGGTTTCCAGAGCACGGTGACGGCGGGGGTGGTCAGCGCGCTCGGGCGCTCCATCCGGGGCCAGGAGGGGCGCCCGATCGAGAACGTCATCCAGACGGACGCCGCGATCAACCCCGGCAACTCCGGCGGACCTCTGGCCGAGGTCTCGGGCCGGGTCGTCGGCATCAACACGGCCATAATCGGCGGCGCCCAGGGCATAGGCTTCGCCGTACCGGTCTCTGGCGCTTTCAGGCGGGTGGTCTTCTCCCTCGTAACCGAGGGACGCGTGAGGCGCGCCCGCCTCGGCGTCGTCGTGGCCACCCAGCCGGCGCGCGGCGGCGTCGGCGGGGGTGCTGGCGTCCGCGAAGTCCCCCCCAACGGCCCGGCCCGGAGGGCCGGCGTCCGCTCGGGGGACGTGATCGTGGGCCTCGGCGGCCAGCCCATCCGCTCCAACAGCGACCTACTCGCCCTCCTGGACGAGTCCGCCATAGGCCGCGATATGGAACTGAAGGTGCTGAGGCGCGGCAAGAAACTGGCGCTCAACGTGCGACCCCGCGAGCAAGAGTAGCTCTGTAGCACACGGGCTTTCAGCTATCGTCGCGCGGTTGGACAAACGCGGGGATGACAACGAACCCGGGATGGCCCAAACTTAGAGCGCAAACCGGTGGCACGGACGCCTGACAACCACCCATCGAAGAGAGCTGAAAGCGGAGGCCGGAGGCTGAGGCATGCTGAACGTCATGCTGAAAGGCGCGGAGCGTCGGGCTGACAAGCGGAGGCGATAGCCGTAGCGTGCTGCGACGACCGAAGGAGGAGCACGATGCCTGACGTGGCGTTTGTGGTGAAGGATGTCTCGGATGCGGATGACGCCGAGAAGCTGGAGCGGGCCCTCACGCGCCTAGATTTCGTGAACGGGGTGAACGTGGACCCTGAGAAGGGGCTGGTCGCCGTCTCCTACGACGGCGGTGAGGCTGAGTTGGAGAAGATAGAGGGCGCCATGGAGGAGGCCGGGCACGACGTCGAGCCCTCCCCCGGCGCGGACCCTTCGGTTGGCTGACCCCGCCGCGCCAGGAGAGGCCCTCCCGGTCGCCGAGGCCGCGCGCCTGATGGGCGTCCCGGAGCCGGAGGCGCGCTCGCTCGCGGGCGCCGGGGGCCTGGTCCCGCTGGAAGAAGTCCGGAACCGCATCGGCGGGGCCGCCGTCGCGCTGGAGCTCGCGCGTGCCAGGGAAGAGGTCGGCAGGCTCTCGGGCCAGCTAAAAGAGGTCAGGGCCTCCAACGCGCGGCTTCAGAAGGAGATCAAGGACTCCACCGCCGAGCGGCGCCGGCTGACGGACGAGGTGCTGGAGCTCAGGGCCGCGGCCGAGGAGCGGCTGATGCTCATGGAGCGCATCGAGCAGATGGCCCGACTGGAGCGCGACATGGATGAGAGCGTCAGTGAGGTCGAACGGCTCAGGAGCAGGGGTTTGATCGGCCGGCTGCTGAACCGGTAGGGAGACGGCGCTCGCAGACCTAGCCGGACGCGGCTCCCGCGCACCGCGACTACAGCCAGGCCGATGCCACAAGGGCGCCGGCCACGGCGACCCCCGATGGTTTACTCGATGCGCTCGCACGGCCACGGGTAGTGGCGCAAGGATGCGTCGTAGACGGCATTCCGAAGCCAGAACAAGCTCATCCTTCCCTTGGCCGTCGCTGCAGACGGCCAAGGGAAGGTGCGTATGAAACCCTGTGCTAGGGCCGCCTAGCGGTACGGTCTCAACGTCAGCCCGTCTCCCCAGATTGCTCGCGGACCCGTCTTGGGAAGCGTTGGGGGCGGACGTAGCCGGATTCTTCCGCGCCGTTGCGTATAATCGGCCGAGCATGCTCGATAGACGGTAGCGGCGGGCAACGACAAGAAGGGGCAAAGTGGAGGGCATTTTCAGCCTGGAGTTGTTGGGGGCATTTATCGGTGTCCTGCTAATAGATCTCATCCTATCCGGGGACAACGCTGTCGTGATCGCGCTGGCGGTGCGCAACTTGGAGGGCAACGTGCGCCGCCGGGCCATTCAGCTGGGCGTCGCGGCGGCGATTGGCCTCAGGATCCTCTTCGCCTTCATCGTCTCTTTCCTCGTTCAGATACCGCTCCTGCAGGTCGTTGGGGGGTTGTTGCTCATCTACATCTCGTGGCAACTCGTCAAGCCCGAGGACGAGGAGTCGGACATCGAGGCCGGTTCTGGGCTGTGGCAGTCCGTGAGGATCATCGCCGTAGCAGACGCGGTCATGTCGCTCGACAACGTGATCGCCCTGGTTGCCATCTCGCGGAACCCCGAGGGCGACCCGCGGGTGTGGCTCGTGGCCCTGGGGATCGTGCTAACGATCCCGATCATTATGTTCGGCGCCACTATCTTGAGCGACCTCATGGACCGTTTCCCGTTGATCGTCTACGCCGGCGCGGCCCTCCTGGTCTATGTCGCCGTCGAACTCATGTTCGACGATAGGCTGGGCGTGGTGCAATCCTTCGCGCACGCGACGGAGGGATATCACAGGATAACGGCCCTCGTCGCCGCCGCGATCTTTACGGTCATCGCCTTCTTCGTTAACCGCCGCCGGCAGACGACGAGCACCACCTAGAATCCCGAAGCCCGGCCCCGCATCGGGGGGCCGCCAATACCAACCGAGCCACTCCCGGTCTAGGATTTCATCCCTGCCCCTGCGTGCCCTTCGGCGAACGTTTCGGCGAACGATTCGCCGAGCCGATCATCCCACCAGCAAGAACAGGAGCGTACCTTACGAGCTGACGACCACTACAGTGGCGGCGACAAGAAAGACGAGGTACAGGGAGCCCGCGCCGAGCAGGTAGAACCCGCGTATCGGGCCCTTGCGCAGCAAGAACCCGATAAACACCGCGCCGGAGATCAGGGCGAACACGGCGGACAGGGTGCTCAAGAAACCGAGGTTCCACGGGGTGAACAGGATGCCCACGGAGACCGGTATGGTACTCTGGAAGACCATGGCTCCTGTTATGTTGCCGAGGGCTAGAGTGTCCTTACTGTCCCTCAGCCAGATGACGGAGTTGAACTTCTCCGGCAGCTCCGTGGCGAGCGGCGCCAGCACCAGCGCTATAAGGCCGGCCGGGATACCGATGGCCGTGGAGATGTGCCCTACGGCGTCAACGAAGATGTGGGCGCCGAAGCCCATCACCGCTACCGAACCGACGACCTGCGCGGTGACGGCCCACGTGGGGGCCGTCGAGCGGAAAGGCCAGAGGGTGAGGTTGTCCGGCGGCT
This sequence comes from uncultured Rubrobacteraceae bacterium, assembly GCA_902805985.1. Taxonomy (GTDB): domain Bacteria; phylum Actinomycetota; class Rubrobacteria; order Rubrobacterales; family Rubrobacteraceae; genus Rubrobacter_D. The sequence continues at coordinate 5,899 of CADCUW010000329.1, read as the reverse complement.
CCCCCTCCGTGGCGTCGCTGCCGGTTCTTATGGTCCGGATCACGTACAGCACGTACGCGACGAGCAGGAACACGGCCAGGCCGATCTTCAGCACCAGCGGGAGGCTTACGAGCCCGGCCGCCGCGGCCAGGGTGAAGCACACGAGAAAGAACGCCAGGTCGGGGATGGTGACCTGGCGGTTCACCACGATCTCGCTCCCCGAGCTCCTGCGGTCTCTGTATCCGATGGTCGCCAGCCCGACGATAAACAGCGCGAGCGTGGCGAGCAGGAAAGGCGCGCCCAGGATCGCGCCGATGCCTATCTCGCCTGCGGCGGCGCCGCCCGTGCCCACGATCACGGCCCCCAGGATGGCGACGATCGGGATCATGGTCTCCGGAAGCGCCGTCCCGACGGCGGCGAGTATGCTCCCCACGGCCCCGTGCCCAAGCCCCAGGCGGTCCCCCAGAATCTCGACCGCGTTGGTGAACAGCACGGCCGCGCCGAGTATGGCAGCGAGGGATAGGATCAACTCGATTATCGACATGGGGCCCTCCTGCGGTCGCCTTCTTAGAGAGCTTCGTGTTAGATTCTCTGCCCCGTACTATACCCGGATCGGGAGAAAATGGACGATCTCGAAGCAATACTGGCCGCCGTAGGGCGCGGCGAACTCTCCCCCGCCTCGGCCGCCGGACGGCTGAAGCGGGGTGAGATCCGCTACCTGGACGAGTTCGCCGCGCTGGACCTCGGCCGCGCCGAACGCAAGGGCGTCCCCGAGGTCGTCTACGCCCGCGCCAAGAGCCCCGAGCAGGTCGCGAAGATCTGCGCCGCCGTCCTCGAAAGGGCGCCGCGCGTGATCCTGAGCGCCCCGAACCCCGAACACGAAGCGGCGGTCCGCGAGGCCCTTCCCGGGACACCGCTACGCCAGGCCGGACGCTCCCTCGTTCTCGGGGACGGCGAACCGGCGCCCACCGGGGGAAGGATCGGCGCCCTGAGTGCCGGCACCTCTGATCTTCCCATCCTGGAGGAGGCCCTGGCCGTGGCCCGCGAGATGGGCGTCGAGGCCCTCGCGTTCCACGACGTCGGGGTGGCTGGCATCCACCGCCTGTCGGGCCCCCTGCAACAACTGCGGGACTTCGACCCGGACTGCATCGTCGTGGCCGCCGGGATGGAGGGCGCGCTGCCGAGCGTGGTCTCGGGCCTCGTCTCCGCCCCGGTCATAGGGCTCCCCACTTCCACCGGCTACGGCCTCGGCGGCGACGGGACGGCCGCCATCCTCGGGATGCTCCAGACGTGCTCCCCGGGCCTCTCGGTGGTGAACGTGGACAACGGCGTCGGCGCCGGCGCCACCGCCGCCCTCATCGCCAACCGCGCCGCTAACCGCAAACCCTCCCGCTAGCCCACCACGGCCTCGTGCGCGTCTTTGTAGCGGTCTTCCCGCCACCAGGGGTCCAGGAAGCCCTCATACAAGCCGCCCGCGCCCTCCCGACGGAGGCCTTCCGGCTCACCGACCCCGAACGTGTCCACCTCACCCTGAAGTTCCTCGGCGAGGTCGCGCCCGAAGACCTCCCCCGCGTGACCTCGGCGCTGGAACGGATAACCCGCCACGACAGACCTTTCGACGCGGCCACCTCAAGCTTCGGCGCGTTCCCCTCTGCCCGCCGCGCCAGGATCCTGTGGGCCGGCATCGGCCAGGGACACGGAGAGTTTCGCGACCTCTCCCGCGCCGTCGAGAGCCTCCTAGAACCGGAGGGCTTCGCCCGGGACGACAGACCCTTCGTGCCCCACCTGACCCTCGGACGGGCGCGGCGGGCGGTCTCCTTCGACCCCGGTAGGGCAGACCATCCAAGACTCGGCTTCGCCGTTCGGAAGATAGACCTCGTCGAGAGCAGGCAGGGCGAGTCGGGCCTCACGTACCCGATGCTGACGGAGTACCGGCTCTAGAGAGCCGTCAGCTCTCAGCGAGAGCAAAAACGCTGGTAGCGAGGGCCGCAACGGGACGACCATCGACCAAGCAAGCTGAAACGCTGGAAGCGGGGCGAAGCCGGAGCGCGCTGAAAGGCGCCGCGCTAGAACGCCGAGATCAGGGGCCCGATCGACATGATGATGAAAAGGAGGATCAGGATCATGACGACCACGGCTATAAAGTTGGTTCCGCTCATAGGCTCGGGCTCTCTAGACGTCTGAAACGGTCTATCATCGGCGGGCCAATTCTAGCGGCTCCGGCGTGACCTTGCAGGCGCCCCTTCAACCGACGACCCTGAGCTCGTTGGCGTAGAAGACCCGGCGTCCCGGCGCGGTCTCCCCTTCCCCGGCGATCTTCTCACGGACGGCGTGGAACTCCTCCACCTTCTCCGCTATGAGCCGCACGATGGGATCGGGGTCAGAACGCAACTCCAGGATCGTCTCGAGCACCGCCGCCACGCTGACCTGCTCCACGCTTCCGGCCTGCCGCGGCTCCTTGTAGAAGATGCGGCATCCGTAAGTCGCCGCCTCGGCGTCGTGGATGACCAGGATCATCTCCGGCCTCGTCGGAGCCACCCGGGGCACGTTCTCTAGCTCGTACATTATCCTCCGTCGCCGGTAGACTTCCCGCTGCGCCTCTTGCCGCGCTATCTCCGCAAACCCGTCACCCTTATCCAGAGAGTAAGCCTCGTCCCTGGCCTCCTCGGCCTCGCAAACCCATCTCGCGACGCCCCCGCCGTCCAGGCTCTCCCCACAGACCGGGCACCGGTAGCTGCCTCCCGTCGCAGCCCTTAAGCCTTCCAGATGCAGGCAATTTTTGGTCCCTTCCACCATGTAGAGGTCCATTGTACTCTTTTCCTCACCCTGCGCGACTCTCACTGGAAGCGAGTGAACGTCCTGGACCTGTACTTCAGCTTTATTTAAACGCCACATCCATCCTTCCCGCGCGCGAGCGCGCCTCCGGGTTCGCCGTCCGAGTTGGGCCGTTTACCCGCGAGGTCCTCTCGTACCGGCGGGCAGGGGTTCATCGTTCGGATCCGGGACGCGGGCTTCTACCGGGAGACCTGACGGACGGTGAGGTTCGGCGTAGCCTGCACCTTGCACGCAGGCTGAAGGTGTCGGGCCGGAGGCCGCGGGGTCGGGGTTCTGGTATGTTCCGCGTGTGTTGTACGGGGAGAGGGAGGCGCACCTGGTGCTCAACCCGGCCGCGGATAGTGGGCGGTCGGGGCGGCGGCGCGCGCAGATTACGGAGGTTCTGGAGGGGGGTGGCGTGCGGGCCGTCTGGCACGTTACGAAGAGGACCGGGGATGCTTACGAGATAGTTCGTGGGTTGCCGGACGGGATGCCTGTGGTCGCCGTGGGCGGGGACGGGACGGTCCACGAGGTGGCGGCCGCGTGCGCCGGGACGGGGCGGGTCATGGGGATCCTGCCGCTCGGGACCGGCAACGACTACGTCAAGGCGCTCGGGATCGGGGACGACCTCGGGCGGGCGCTCGGGGTGCTGCTGGAGGGCAGGGTGCGCGTGGTGGACGCCGGTGAGGTCAACGGGGTCCCGTTCAACAACGGGTTGGGCATCGGGTTCGACGCCGAGGTGGCCGAGGGGGTGGAGAGGGCCCCATCGTACCTGGGCGGCCCGGGGAGGTACGTCTGGAGCGTGGCGCGCCTCTTGTGGGGCTTCCAGTGCCACGGCGCGACCCTGCGGCTCGGCGGGGAGACCGTTGTCGAGTCGAAGACCATACTCGTGGCGGTGGCGCTCGGCACCACCTACGGCTCGATGTTCAGGCTCGCGCCCGGCGCGGTACTCGACGACGGCCTCCTCGACGTGGTGTGGTCCGAGGAGGTGAGCAGGACGGAGGTGCTCGGGCTCATCCCGTCTGCCCTCTGGGGTACGCTAACCGACCGGAAGAAGGTACACGTGGCCCGGGTGAAGGAGGTCGGGGTGGAGCTCTCCGAGCCCGTCCCGGCGCACGTGGACGGGGAGATGCTCTCCCCCACGAGGGAGTTCCGGGCGCGGGTGCTGCCGGGGGCGCTGCGCGTCATCGGGCCGACATGAGGTACGTCGAGAGCTAAGAAGGCGAGGGAAGCCATGCCCCGACTCGGTTCCCGTCAGGCCCTGCTAGCGGCCGTCGTCTTCGCGGCGGTCGTCGCGGCGGTCGTCGTCGTGCTCTCCTTCGCGGTACCCGGACCCGGGGCGCTGTTTTGTTGGCCGTCCTGCCGCCAACCGCGCTGTTCGTCGCTCTGTACTTTGTCGTAAGGTGGGCCGTGGCGGCGGGGCTGCGTGACGCGGACAGGGGCGGCACCCGGACGGCGCTGGAGATCCTGGACGCCCGCTACGCCGCCGGTGAGATCGGGCCCGAAGACTACGAGCGGAGGCGTTCCCATCTCGAAACCCCCTAGCCGCCGGCGCGTATAACCCTTCGGAAGCTATAAAAACGGCGTCCCTGTGGTAAAAAGCCTCCTTGCGCCCCTCGGGGTGGGGGCGGCATTCAGGCGAAGTATCGTAGAGGTTCGGAGAAGAGATGAGAGCGTTCGTGTTTCCGGGACAAGGCGGCGGGGTCGTGGAGCCGGCGGCGGAGCTTCTGCCGCAGATCCGGCGCGTCGTCGGGGAGCGTATCCCTGACCAGGTAAAGATGTTCGCCCGCGCGGCGCGGGACGCCGACGAGAGCCGCAACCTCGAGGTGCGCCCCGACGTGGTGGCCGGGCACTCGCTCGGCGAGTACGGCGCCGCCTACGCGGCCGGGTGCTTCGATTTCGAGACGGGCCTCTGGCTCGTCGCCGAGAGGGACCGTTTCCTGGCGGAGGCCGCGGAGGAGACGCCGGGCGGGATGGTCGCGATCCTGAAGGCCGATCCCAGGGAGATCGAGGAGGCCCTCGGGGAGTCGGAAGGCTCGGTGATCGCCAACTACAACTCCCCTCGCCAGACCGTCATCTCCGGCCTGCGCGGCGCTCTGGGCGACGCCGTCTCCAGGATCCGGGGGCGGAAGATCCCGCTGAACGTCGCGTTCGCCGCCCACTCTCCCTACGTCGCCGCGGCGGGCGAGAAGATGCGCGGGGTCTTAGACGCCGTGGAGTTCCGGACGCCGGAGGTCCCCATCGTCAGCGCCATAGACGGCAGCGTACACACGACCGCCGAGGCGGCCCGCGACGCCCTCAAGAACCAGATGGTCGCCCCCGTCCGCTGGGTCAGGGTCGTCGAGACCCTGGCGAAGATGCGCGTCGAGGAATGGGTCGAGCTCGGCGGCGGCGGCGTCCTGACCCGCATGCTCAAGGATTTCGAGCTCCCCTCGCTTAGAGGCATCACCTTTGAAGACCTGCGCGCCCGGCTGCCACAACAGGCCCAAAACCTCCTGCCGCGCAAAGAAGGCGAATAAGCCTTCGGCTAACCCGAAGCGCACGAGCCTTCCGCCTCCCTACCGCCCTTGGTAGCGGTAAAGACCGCGTACACCCACAGACCCCGACCCAGCGCCTCGAACTGCTCCAGCCCGGCCCTGACCGCCGCCAGATGGGCTTCGGTACACGGCCCGAGGCTCCGGAGCGCCTGCGCCGGAGGGTAGCCGACGAGCGCCTTCGCGCGCACACGCGGGAGAAGGCCACACCTCCGCGGTGGCGTCCTCGACGCGAACGTCCAGAGGTCCGGCCCGCACGGCCGCCCGCGCGAACTCACCCGCCGAGGGTAGGTCCGGCACGGCCCACCCGGACAGCCGGCGCTAGCCGGCGCTCGAGCAACGCCCCCTCTTCTGCGTCCAGCGGACGCGCGGAGCGGAACCGGTCGGTCACGACGATACGCCCGCCCGGCTTCAAGAGACGCGCGGCCTCGAGCATAAGGGTCTCCCTATTCTCGGCACGGCAGATGCTCTCCTGGGCCCAAACCACATCGAAGCTCTCGTTGGGGAAGGTAGTGGCGGGGAAGTCCGGACAAAGGCCGGGCGCTAGCGCGAGAAAGGCCGGGGCGTGAACC
>CADCUW010000328.1 GCA_902805985.1 uncultured Rubrobacteraceae bacterium | reverse complement strand
TGCCTCGGCTGCATGACGTTCGGCCGGGAGGCGGACGAGGAGGCATCCAGAGGGCTCGTCGCCCGCTTTATCGAGGCCGGGGGCAACTTTATAGACACGGCCGACGTCTACACGAACGGGGTCTCAGAGGAGATCACCGGCAGGGCCCTCAAGGGGGGTGTGCGCGACGACGTCGTGCTCGCCACGAAGGTCCGCTTCCCGATGGGCAGAGGCCCGAACGACGTCGGCCTCTCCCGCAAGCACGTGATCGGGGGCTGCGAGGACAGCCTCCGTCGCCTCGGCACGGACTACATAGACCTCTATCAGGTCCACTGCTGGGACGCGGCGACGCCGCTTCACGAGACTCTGGGTGCCCTCTCCGACCTCGTGCGTGCCGGCAAGGTCCGCTACATCGGGGTCTCGAACTTCACGGCGTGGCAGATCGTGAAGAGCGTGTCTCTGAGCGACGCTCTGGGCCTGGAGCGCTTCGTGTGCCTGCAGCCGCAATACTCCCTGGTAGAGCGCAACGTCGAGTACGAGATCCTGCCGGCCTGTCTCGAGGAGGGCCTTGGCGTGATCCCCTGGAGCCCCCTTGGCGGCGGCTTTCTCTCGGGCAAGTACCGCCGCGGCGAGCAGCCGCCCGAAGACTCGCGCATCGCGGGGGCGGAGGAGCCGATGGAGGAGTACTGGGACCGGCGCGCCACCGAGCGCAACTGGGCCGTGCTCGACGCGGTTGGCGAGATAAGCGAGGCCACCGGCCGGTCCTACGCCCAGATCTCGCTGAACTGGCTCCTCCGCCAGCCGGCCGTTACGGCCCCTATAGTCGGGGCGCGCACCCTCGAACAACTCGAGGACAACCTCGGCGCCACCGGCTGGGCCCTCGACGAGGACCAGGTGGGCCGGCTCTCCGAGGCGGGGGCCCTCGAAGACACCTACCCCCACCGCTTTATCCGCAACGCCCAGCGGGTCTAGGAGGGACCGGGTTTCGGGCGGGGTTGTGGGATACGACCGACGCAGGGGCGGTTCGCGAACCGTCCGTGCGCCAGCCGTTTTGGTAGTATCGTGGCGTGGACCGCTTTTCTTTCAGCGTGCGTCTGACCCCTGAGGCCCGGGGATTACTCCGTCCCGACGAGGCGATCGTGCTCGACTGGCACCGGCTGGCGATGTGCTGCGCCGGGGCCGGGGAGATGAGCCTCTACGCAACGGGCGAGGGGGCCGTCCGCGGCCGGAAGGGGCTGGTACGCCTCAAGGGGGACGAGCCTATCTACGCGGCGCGGGCCATCTTCCCGCACCTGGCCGGACGCGAGGTAAGCATCGACGCCCGCAAGACCCTGGGCTTCCGGCGCTTCTACTCAGACTTGCCGCGAGATTTCGGCCTCCGCGCCGTCATGGGCCACCTCCCCGAGCCGGAGAACGCCGCCCGCTAGAAGGACCACGTTCAGGCCCGGTCGGAGATCCCCTCCGCCCCGGCCATGCTCGCGCAGTGGGCGCAGCAGTAGAAGTGGCCGCCGGCCTCGACGCCGTGCCCGATCACCTTCACGCCGCAGTACTCGCAGACAGGGGCGAGGGCGTGTATGGCGCACTCGAAGCTGTCGAAGGTGCGCGCGTCTCCCCCGGGTAGGCTTACCTGAAACGCCTTGTCGTAGTCGTTGCCGCAGACCTCGCACTGGGCCATGGTTGCGCTCCTCTCTAATTGTCCCCTGGGCGGATAGGTTCCCTTCCGGCGACGTTGTGTAAACTCTTTCGGAAAGGGACGGGTTCTACTGGAGGGAGAGGTTCTTGGACCGGCGCAGGTTGGGCAACGAGGGGTTGGAGGTCTCGGAGATCGGGCTCGGTTGCATGGGGATGAGCGAGTTCTACGGCACGGGCGACGAGGACGAGTCCATCGCCACCATCCAACGCGCGATCGACCTCGGCGTTACTTTTCTGGACACGGCGGACATGTACGGCCCTTTTACTAATGAGAAGCTCATCGGCAAGGCCATAGCCGGCCGGCGCGACAGGGTCGAGCTGGCGACCAAGTTCGGCAACGTGCGCGGCGAGGACGGCTCCTTTCTGGGCGTGAGCGGCAAGCCCGAGTACGTGCGCGAGTGCTGCGACGCCTCGCTACGGAGGCTAGGGGTCGACCACATCGACCTCTACTACCAGCACCGCGTGGACCCCGAGACGCCCATAGAGGAGACGGTCGGGGCGATGAAGGAGCTCGTCGAGGCCGGCAAGGTCCGTTACCTCGGCCTCTCCGAGGCGGGTATCGAGACGATCCGCAAGGCCCACGCCGTCCATCCCATAAGCGCGATCCAGTCCGAGTACTCGCTCTTTACCCGCGATGTGGAGGACGAGGTACTGCCGGCCCTCCGCGAGCTAGGCGTCGGCTTCGTGCCGTACAGCCCGCTGGGTCGCGGCTTCCTGACCGGCCGCTTCAAGAGCATCGAGGACATGCCTGAGGACGACACCCGCAGCGCCCGCTTCCCCCGCTTCGCCGAAGAGAACTTCATGAAGAACGTAGAGCTTGCGGACAGGGTGCGCGAGGTCGCCGAACGGAAAGGCGTGACGCCCGGTCAACTCGCCCTCGCCTGGCTGCTCGCCCAGGGCGAGGACATCGTGCCCATCCCGGGCACCAAGCGCCGCAAGTACCTGGAGGAGAACGCCGGCGCCGCCGACGTCGAGCTTACCGAAGAGGACTTGCGCCGCATCGAAGAGGCCATGCCCCGGGGCTCTGCCGCCGGCGAGCGCTACTCCGAAGAGATGATGCGGGCCGTCGGGCGCTAGAGATCCGGTGATGCCAAACGTAAGGCTGGACCACTGCGTGGTTCACGTCTCCGACTGGGAGAGGTCAAACGTCTTCTACCGAGATGTGCTCGGCGCCGAGGTGGTCCCGGCCGGCGCGGGCTGGTCCTACCGCTTCGGCGCCCAGCAGCTCAACCTGCACGGCCCCGGTGTGGACGCCGCGCCGGTCGCCCGCATACCCGTGTCGCCGGGCGGGAGCGACCTCTGCTTTGTGTGGCCGGGTGGGATCCCGGACGCGGAACGGCATCTCCAGGCCTGCGGCGTCGAAGTGGAGATGGGTCCGGTTAAGCGCTTGGGGGCCGGAGGTATCGGCACGAGCCTGTACTTCAGGGACCCGGACGGATCGCTCCTGGAGCTTATCTCGTACACGGACGACTGAGGTCGGCAAGCACGCCGCAGAGTGACGCGAAGAGGAGGAACCATGTCGGACGTGGAGCACATCTCGCGTAAGGGGACGGGTGTCCCCGTAAGCTGGTTCCCGGTGCCGGAAGAGTCGGAGTTGCCGGAGAACCTGCGGGGGCTGTTCGGTAAGGCGCGGGAGGCGGTGGGGTTCGTGCCGAACGTTTTCCGGGCTTACAGCTTCAGGCCGGAGAGACTCTCCGCGTGGTTTTCGCACTATCGCCAGCTCCACGAACCGACGGAGAACCTCGACGCGGCGGAGCGGGAGATGATCGCGGTAGCCGTCTCGATGGCGAACGGTTGTCTCTACTGCCTGGTGGCCCACGGCGCTGCCTTGCGGCAGGCCCTCGGCGACCCCATCCTGGCCGACCGCATCACGCTCGACCACCGGAGAGCCGGCCTCGATGAGCGCCGCACCGCCATTCTGGACTACGCCGTCAAGGTCACGGATCGGCCCCTGGAATGTAGCCCGGAGGACCTCGAACGCCTCAAGGCCCACGGCCTGACCGAAGAGGAGGTCTGGGACGTCGTAGAGATCGCCAGCATGTACAATTTCACGAACCGCATGTCGCTGGCGTGCGGCATGATCCCGAACGAGGAGTACCACGCGCTGGCGCGGCAACCCGTCGGCTAACACGCTCGGTACGAAACCGTAACGTCGGCGTAGCCCACGGGGCCGGCGCTCTCTGTAACATGTCCACGAGTCTCTACAGGGAGGTGCCGTGGGCCGCATCATCTGGACGTGCATGTTGGTCTTGCTCCTGACCGCCTGCGGCTCCGACGAACCGGATCTGGGCGGGCAGAGGGCGGGGGAAGCCGAGCCTGGGGTTCGGATGGCCAAGTCGGAGGTTTCGCGCGTCCAGTCGCCGGACGTCACAGACGAGCAGGTGGCGGACCTCGTGCAGGGCAACAACGGCTTTGCGTTCGCGATGTACCACGAGCAGGGCGGGACGGGGAACGTGATCTTCTCCCCCTACAGCATCTCGCTCGCCTTCTCCCTGGCCTACGCCGGCGCCCGCGGCGAGACGGAAGCCCAGATGGCCGAGACGCTGAAGTTCCTGCCGCAAGAGACCCAGCACCCCGCCTTCAACGCTATCGAGAGCCGGATGTCCGGGTTGGGAGAGAAGGGCGGCGGGGGTGACAGCGCGCCCTTTAGGCTCAACGTCGCCAACTCGGCGTGGGGGCAGGAGGGCTACCGGTTCGAGCAGGCGTACCTGGAGACGCTGGCCGGGCAATACGGGGCGGGGCTGAGACCCGTGGATTTCGGGCAACCCGACGAGGCTTCCGAGGAGATAAACGCCTGGGTCGAGGACGAGACCGAAGAGCGTATCAAGGACCTCGTCTCGCCGGCCATCATCACCCCGAATACGCGCCTCGTGCTCGCCAACGCCGTCTACTTCAAGGCGTCGTGGTTCTCCTCGTTCGAGAAGTCCAACACGCGGGAAGGAGCGTTCAACCTGCCCGACGGCGGCGAGGCCACCGTTCCGCTCATGCGCCAGACGTCGTACTTTCCCTACGCAGAAGGCGACGCCTATCAGGCCGTCCGGCTGCCGTACAAGGGCGAGGCAGCGGATATGCTGATCGTGCTTCCAAGGAGGGACGCTTCGATGAGATCGAAGGTCGGTTAAGCGCGGGCTTTGTGGACGAGGTAGACGAGAAGATACGGCCGTCCGAGTTCGTGAAGCTGACCATGCCTCGCTTCGACTACGAGACGGACCTGGATCTAATCCCCCTGCTCCGCTCGATGGGCATGACCGACCCTTTCGGTGGAGGCGCGGATTTTGGCGGCATCACCAAAGAGGAAGAGTTGTTCATAGGCGCCGCCAAGCACCGGGTGAACATCACGGTGGACGAGAAGGGAACGGAGGCCGCTGCCGCG
>CADCUW010000327.1 GCA_902805985.1 uncultured Rubrobacteraceae bacterium | reverse complement strand
GTCCCGCCGGGAACGGAGGAGCGGGTCAGGGCCGAGGTCGAGCCGCGGGTGGCCGAGGAGGTTCGGGCCGCTGAGGGTGAGATCCGGGCCGAGGTCGAGCGCCGCGTCGCCGACGAGGTGGACCGTCGCGTCCCCGAACTCCCGGAGGGCGTCTCCGCCGACGGGGACGTCACGCCGGAGGGGGTGGCCAACTTCTTGAAGCTCCCCGCCGCCCGCGAGTCTGAGGATCTCCGGAACGCGGTCGATTCCTACGTGGCCGGGGACCGCACGCTCATCCGGGCCGTCACCGAGCAGAACCCATACACCCAGAGGGCCTACGGTGCTGTCGACGCGGTGCGCGCCGTGGACGCGCCGGAGGGGACGAGCTTCCTGGTCGGCGGGCTCTCGGCGGGACAGAAAGACTTTATAGAGAGCCTCTATAAGAAGGCGCCGCTCGCGGCGGGGTTCGTGATCGGGGTGACGTACCTGATCCTGCTCTTCACCTTCCGCTCGGTCCTCCTTCCCTTGAAGGCCGTGATCGTGAACATCCTGAGCCTCACCGCGAGCTACGGCGCCGTGGTCTTCGTCTTCCAGGACGGCAACTTCTCGGGCCTGCTGAACTTCACGCCGCTCGGCTTTGTGGACGCGACATTGCCGATCCTGATGTTCTGCACGATCTTCGGGGTCTCGATGGACTACGAGGTCTTCCTGCTCTCCCGCATCCGCGAGGCCTACGAGAACGGCGACTCGAACACCGCCAGCGTCTCGAAAGGTCTCGTCGCGACCGCCGGCATCATCACCTCGGCCGCCGCCATCATCATCGTCGTCACCGGCGCCTTCGCGTTTACCGGGATCATACTGACCAAGGCCGTCGGCCTCGGCCTGGCCGTCGCCGTCTTCGTGGATGCCACCGTTATCCGCATCCTCCTCGTCCCCGCCACCATGCGTGTCCTCGGCGACTGGAACTGGTGGCCCGGCGGGCGCAAGGCCACCTTTCGCGCCGACGCAGAGGCTCGGAGGCACTGAGGTCCTAGGCTCTGAGGGGCCGTGGAGCGACGCCCACGCCCCAACGACGCTGCCGATCCGGGACGCGACTCCGGGCTCCCCGGGGCATGCCCGGCACCCCTCGCGCTTCAAAACCTCAGAACCTTACAAGATCGATTCTTGATACTGGTCTGTTCCGGGACTAGACTGACGGGTATGCTGGATTTCGAGCGGATACTCAGGGACCGGGGCTACCGGCTAACGAACCAGCGGCGGGTGATCGTGCGCGAGCTCGAAGGGGAGCGGCATCTCTCGGCCGAGGAGTTGTACGACAGGGTGAAGGGGGACCACCCCGAGCTCGGCCTCTCCACCGTCTACCGGACGCTCGACCTGTTGACGGAGCTCGGCATCGTGCGCAAGGAGGATTTCGGGGAGGGCTACTCGCGGTACGAGCTCTCGACAGAGCGGGTGCATCACCACGCCCGGTGCGACGAGTGCGGGTCGGTTATAGAGTTCAACGAGGAGCTCATGGAGTACCTGGCGCTTCAGGTCGAGCGCGAGACCGGCTTCGTGACCGACTGGCACGAGATCACACTCCACGGCCGCTGCGCCGCCTGTAGCGTCTAGAGGCCAGCCGGCGACCGACTTTCGGCTCTCTCGTATTTCGCTGTTGCGTTCATGCGTCGTGGTGCCTTAGAGTGTAGTGGTATCTGGGGCCGCACAAGATGTGGTGGCCGGTCTCTGAGTGGGGGGACACTTTGAAGAGGATCACGTCGATAGTCGCGGCCTTGGCGCTGGCCTGCACCGCGGTAGCCATGTTCGCAGGTTCGCTTATGGCCCAGTCCGGTCCCGGGGTGTACGGTGCGTGCGCGCCGGAGAAGCAAAAGATCCGGGCCGGCGCCCTTCCGGATGTGGTCGACGAGGACCGGTGCCCGGTGAAGGGGCGGGTGATCTCGGACGGCGGCATCGGGGCGGTCGTGCCGGAGCCCGGCATGGCCATCTCCGCGGACGCCACGTCCACCGACGGTCACGAGCACCTGACGGTAAGCAACCCGCGCGGGGACGAGATCTTCCTCGGCGACGTCGGCCCGGAGCCGAGCTCCCAAGTCTCATCGGGCCTTGAGAGCCGGGCCTCCGGCCCGAGCCCGTGTCAGGACTCTTTCTATGACTCCAGGGGCTACAAGGTCTACAAATACAACCGCTGGTACGCCAACGTCAAGAGCATCCCCGGCGGCCTCTCAAAGTCCGGCGCCGTGACGGCGATGAAGCGGGGCGGGGCCAACATCTTCAGGGTTGAGGACAGCTGCGGCATCCGGGACCGCGTGAAGGGCGAGCTCAGGTACGAGGGCGGAGCATCCCGCTCGGTTGACATAAACAGCAACGGCACCTGCAACGCCAACGACGGCAAGAGCGTGATCGGCTTCGGCGACCTCCCCCAGGGAACCGTCGCTTACGCGTGCGTGGCGAGCTGGGTAGTGAATAATGCTCCCGACAGGGTAGCAAGCTCGGACATCCGCCTGAACAAGAAAGACTACGCCTGGACGACCAGGGTGAGAGGCTCGTGCTCGGGACGCTACGACGTCGAGTCGTCCGTGACCCACGAGAGGGGCCACACCTTCGGCCTTGGCGAGGCCCCCGAGGGCTCGCACGGCAACCTCACGATGAGCCAGGACTCGAACGGAACGTGCCAGGCCTCCGAACGCTCCCTCGGCAGGGGAGACGCGAAGGGCCTGAACAGCAAGTACTGAGGCCCTGAACCCCGCAAGACGTTAGACGCGAAGCCGCAGGCCGTCGTGCGCGACTAGGACTTCGCCATCGAAGCCCTTCTCCACCGCTTCCGGCAGGCGGCCGTCGTCCACGGCGGGGTAGAGGTGGGTCAGCACGACGCGCTTCACACCGGACTCTCTCGCCATCCGCGCCGCCCCGCCCGGCGTCAGGTGCCCGGGAACGGGGGCATCGTCGGGGGTGGAGCACTCGATCAACAGCGTGTGCGCGCCGCGGGCGAGGTCTACGACGGACGTCGAGTACTCGGTATCGCCGGTGTAGACGAGGGAGCCGCTCTCGCCGTCGAGCCGGTAGGCGATGCTCTCGGGACGGTGGACGGCGGGGGCCCAGGTAAGGACACAGCCGTCGAGTTCGAGGGGCGAGTCGCAGGTGTGGGGTAGCTCCCTCGTTTGGATAGGGTAGCCGACCACCATCCATTCTCCCCAGACCTCCAGGATGGAAGACCAGAAGCCCTCGAACGGTTCGGGCCCCGTTACCTGCAATGGGCGGGTGCGGGGCTCGTCCGTCCCGTAGTTCATGGCGAAGAGCAAGTTGGCGGCGTCTACCGTGTGATCCGGGTGGAAGTGGGTGAAGAAGACCCGCTCCGTCGCGAACGGGTCGAGGCCCGCGGCCACCATGCCATTGACGGCCCCGGCGCCGAGGTCGAAGACGAGCATCTCTCCGCCGGCCTCTACCACGACGCAACTCTGACGACGCTCCAGGCGGGGCGCGACGGTCCCCGAGCCTACGATGGTGATCTCCACCCTTTGCTCCTTTCAGCCGTTCCCCTCGCCCTTACCCGATCGTTGCGTTCCGAAAGCCCACAGAAGTCCCGCGAACCCGAGGAGTGCTCCCCCGAGGACATCCGAGGGCCAGTGGGTGCCGAGGTAGACGCGGGCACCGGCGGCCCCCGCGAGCGCCAGCAGGATCGCGGCGCGGGCGATCCGGTCGGGCCAGAGGGCGTAGACGGCCCCCAGCAGGAGGACGGCGCGAAGCATGTGGCCGCTCGGGTAAGGGTAGGGGGTGTCGAAGTCTATGAGCGAGGGGTCCGGCACCTGCACGACTTCGGTGGGCACGGGCGCCTGCGGCACTACGAACTTCATGGCGATCTCGACGAGCGTGGTCGCCAGGAGCGCCACGAGCAGCCGGCGGCTTAGCCTCCCCCGGCCCCCGACGTACAGCCAGAGGGCCAGCGCCGCGAGCGCTGCGGCCGAGAGTTCCGCCCTGCCGGGCACCGAGAGAACGGTGCCGAGCACGTCGAGCGCCGCCGAGGACCGAGCCTGGGCAAGCTGGAGGAGCCGGGCGTCGAGGTCATGGAGCAGTCCCGCGCCGGCCGCCGCCGACAGGGCCGCGAACGCCGCCAGCGTCGCCAGGAATGTGACTCTACCGTCGCCCACGCGCGCAAGGCTAACAGATGAGATCGGGCCCCGGCACGAGAGAGGCGGGCCCCGGGTTGGGGCCGGCCTGCGGAGAGGTCCGTGGGTAGGTCAGGCTACGGCGTCGCGGAGGACGCGGCCGTACTCGCCCGCCTTGAGGATGCGCTCCGCCTCGCGCTGGAGCTGGCGGACGCGCTCGCGGGAGATGTCGAGCTCCTCGCCAAGCTCGGCAAGCGTGGCGGGCTCGTGGTCGTCGAGGCCGTAGCGCCGGACGAGCACGTAGCGAGCCCTCTCTGGGAGGTGGTCGATAGCCTCCCTAAGGTGCGCGGTCTCCATCTCCCGCATCACCGTATCGGGAGTGTCAGAGACCTTCTCGTCCTCGATAAAGTCGCCGAGCTGGGAGGCCGTGTCCTCGCTCGAGACCGGCTGGTTGAGGCTCGTGGCATCCGGCATCGCCCTCATGGTGAGGCGGACCTCTTCGATGTCCCACTCGAGGTATTCTGCGACCTCTTCCGTGGTCGGCTCGCGCTCGAGCTTGTGGGAGAGCGCCGAGATGGCGCGGCTGACCTTCCGGATCTTCTCCGTCATGTGGACGGGGACCCTGATGGTGCGGCCCTTGTCCGCGACGGCGCGCTGCACGGCCTGCCTTATCCACCACGTCGCGTACGTCGAGAACCTGAAGCCGCGCTCCGGGTCGAACTTCTCGACGGCCTTCATCAGGCCGATGTTGCCCTCCTGGATCAGATCCTCGAACGGCAGCCCGTAGCCGCGGTACTTCTTCGCCACGCTCACCACGAGCCTCAAGTTCTTCTCGATCAGCCTCTGCCGGGCGCGGGAGTCGCCCGCCTTCGCCTTCTTGGAGAGGTCTATCTCTTCCCTGTGCGAGAGCAGGTGGCCCTGGCCGATGTGCGCCAGGTACTTGGCCAGAAGCTCAGGGGTCTC
>CADCUW010000326.1 GCA_902805985.1 uncultured Rubrobacteraceae bacterium | reverse complement strand
CCGGAGCACGACGCCCACGCCTACCACCTCTCCGGCTTTCTGGCGCCGGACGACGTGATCTGCCTCCGCGTGGCCGGCAAGACGTACCTGGCGGTCTCCTCCCTGGAGTACGGCAGGGCGAAGAAAGACGCGCCCGTGGACGAGTTGCTCTCTTACGAGGAGCTGGAGATACCGAAGCTCTCCCGCGAGTTGAAGAGCAGCGCGAAGGGCTACGCCGCTGCCATCTCGAACCTGGTGGAGAGCCTGGGGGCCTCGGACTCGCCGCTCGTCGTACCCGCAGGCTTCCCTCTCGCCGACGCTGACGAGCTCCGTGCCCGCGGCCTGACCCTCACCCCGGACCGCAAGCTCTTCGACGGCCTCCGCCGCGCCAAGACGCCAGAGGAGGTCGCCCACGTCGAGCAAGCCCAGCGGGCGGTCGAGGCGGCCTGCGAACACGCTGCGGGTATCTTGAGAGAGTCGGAGGTCGATGGGAGCGGCACGATTCTCTGGCGCGGCGAGACCCTAACGAGCGAGACGCTGCGCTCGGAGATCAACGTCGAGCTCCTGCGCCGCAACTGCCTCGGCGACGGCACTATTGCGGCCGGCGGATCCCAGGCCGCCGACCCGCACGAACGGGGAAACGGTCCGCTAAAGGTCGGCGAGGCCATCATCCTGGACATCTTCCCCAAGGACCTCTCCAACCGCTACTACGCGGATATGACCCGCACTTTCGTCAAGGGAGAGCCGAACGAAGGGTTGCAAGAGATGTACGATGCGGTTCTGGAGAGCCAGGAGGCCGCCCTCTCCATGATAAAGGCCGGCGTCAACGGCAGGGACGTACACCGAAAGGTAGCCGACGTCCTGCACGAAGCGGGTTATAAGACCAACGTCCACGACCAGGAACCGGGCAAGCCGCTCACCGAGGGCTTCTTCCACGGCACGGGGCACGGCGTGGGGCTGGAGATCCACGAGTCCCCCCGCATCGCGCCGGTGGACGAGGAGCTCGTCCCCGGCGACATAGTCTCCGTCGAACCGGGCCTCTACTACCCGCAGATCGGCGGCGTCCGCATCGAAGACCTGGTCCTCGTCACCGAAGACGGAAGCCGGAACCTGACCCGCTTCCCGAAAGAGTTTGTTGTTTAAGTTCCAGGTTTTAAGGCCTTAGGTTTAGAGGTTTGGGGGTTGAACGGACACTTGTTCTCGTGAAACATTCGGAACCGGTGCTGGAGCCGGGTGTGGCCCCGAACCGGTGGCGTCTGTCGGAGAGGGGGCGTCGGGGGAGCGTCTTGCTGGCGGAACGTCTCGCGCGGTACGAGCCTCGAACCATAGTGTCCAGCGAGGAGACAAAGGCCCTGGAGACGGCGGCGGGCGCCGCGGAGCATCTTGGGATCTGGTGCTCGGTGTATCCGGGGCTGCACGAGCACGACCGGACGGGCGCTCCATTTCTGGCCGATGAGGAGTTCGAGCAGGCGGCCAGAGACCTCTTCGAGAACCCGGATGGGCTCGTGTGGGGCAACGAGACGGCGGAGCAGGCCAGAGCCAGGTTCGAAGGCGCCGTGCGGAGGGTGCTCGACGAGCGAGAAGAAGAGGTAGTCCCGATAGTCGCTCACGGGACCGTGATCTCCCTGTTCGTCTCAAGGTACAACGACGTCGAGCCCTACGAACTCTGGCGAAGGCTCGGCCTGCCCTCCTTCTGCGTCCTCTCAGTCCCGGGATTCAAGATACAAGAGACTATCTATAACCTGAGACCTGAAGCCTGAAGCCTCGTCATCCGACCGGCTCGAAGTGCTCCACTGTGGGGAACGGGTCGTAGAAGTGGTGGAGCAGCCGCTTCCACTCCCTGGATCCGTCGGAGCCGCGGAAACCTTCGGTGTGGTCTTCGAGCGTCCTCCAGCGGACGAGGAGGGCGTACCGCTCCGGGGTCTCGATGCAGCGCTGCAGCTCGTGGGAGAGGTAGCCCGGCGCGGAGCATATGATCTCCGAAGCTTCGGCGAAGACCATCTCGAACTCGTCCGTTCTGTCGGGCAGGACGTCCAGGAGGGCGACCTCCAGGATCAAGGGAGGTCTTCGCCCTGGCGGGAGTTGTAGATCTCGCCTCCTCCTTCGGCGTACTCCCGCAGCACCCCAGCGGCCTCCTCGCGCAGGACGCTGAGCTCAACGGAGATGCCGCGGTCTCTGAGCGAGCCGGCCCACTCGGCCGTCTTGGCGCCCTCGTCGAAGCCGACGGCGCGGGCGTCCTCGTCGCGGGCGCCGCAGACCAGATGCCTGACCCCGGACCAGGGTGTGGCGCCCAGGCACATCGCGCACGGCTCCGTGCTCGCGACGAGCTCGTAGGGAGGGAGGCTTTCGCCGCCGAGGTCGAAGGTGCCGAGGACCCTTTGCGCGACCATGATCGCGACCATCTCCGCGTGGAAGACGGAGCAGCCCGACCCCACGACGAGGTTCACGCCGGGCGCGAGCAGGCGCCCGGACGCCCTCTCGAAGACCGCCGCCCCGAACGGCCCGCCGGTCCCGTGGCGCACGTTCAGGCGCGAGAGCTCCACGACGAAGCGCATCCGGTCCTCGACCGTCCGGTAGACGCGGTCCCCACCGGACGACACCTCCCCCACCCAACCCGGGAGGCGGAGCGTTACCTGGGGGAATACGTCGTCTGTCCTCTCCATCGTCCGCGCATGATAGCAAGTGCCCGCCGGGATGCTACAGTGATGGGGTCGGCGAGACGGGAGGAGCGGGCTTGGAGAGCAGGCGCATGGCGGATCACATCTCCTTCTCAGAGGAGAAGATGAAGAAGAACCCCATCTTCGACTCCCCGAACCTCTTCTACGATACTTACTGTCTGCTCCCGGGCCAGTCCCAGAAGGTCCACTCCCACGAGCAGTCTGACAAGGTCTACTTCGTCGTGAGGGGCTCGGGACGCTTCACCGTCGGCGACGAGGAGGCGGACCTCACCGAGGGCAACGCCGTCATCGCCCGCGCCGGCGTATCCCACGGGGTGCGCAACGACTCGGGGGACGAGCTCGTCCTGCTCGTGACGATGGCCCCGAGGCCCTCCTAGAGCCATGCCTGCCAGGGAAGCCCCGCAGCCACCCTACGTGCTCCTCTACGAAGAGGCGGCACCCGGCATGGAGCCGCTCCTCATCTCCGTTGACGACCGCCCCTCGTTGCCGCTCTTCGACTCCGCCGCAAAAGCCCAGGCCTTCCTCGACTCCACGGACTTCGGCCCGGACTGGAAGCCCGTCGAGGTCTCGGGTGCGGGCCTGCTCGTCGCCCTCGAAACCTGCCGGGGCAAGGCCGAGTACGTCGCCCTCGACCCGCCGCCCGCGGGCGGCGGCGGCATGAGGGTGGAGATGGGCCGCCTCGAAGAGCTCATAGAGGCCCTCCAGACGGGCCGGGACGAGACGGACCTCTTCGGCCTCGGGGGATTGGAGAGGAACTAGAGCCGTCAGCTCGTTGCTGGCGGGCTACTCGCGGTTGCCTTCCTGCTCGCGCAGTTTCTCGACTACCTCTTGCTTCTCCCGGTCCTCGGCGGGTTCTTCAGAGGATTGCATGCGGGAGGACTCGTCGTCCTTCTTGCCTTTGGGCAGCTTGTCCGGGTCGCGGCCCCTCTTGTCCGCGCTCTCCTGCTGCTCTTCCCAACGGTTGATGCCCATCTCCGTGCTCCTCTCCGGCCGCTAGAGAAATGCCTGCCCTTCACCTTTCCCGGTTCGCCTCCGGACGAAAACGTGCCCGCGGGCGCATCCCGAAGCTACCTCCCGGAGGCGCCGAAAAGCTGATCGCCGACTGTCGATCGCTGCTGGCCGCGGCCGGTCCTACAGGCCGGTCGCGGCGCCCTCGCCGCGGGGGTCGGCGCCGCCGGTAAAGCGGTTGGGATTATCCTCGCCGCCGTACTCGATGGTGAGGCCGTGGGCGTTGCCGAAGCCGTACTCGTCCACGTAGACGTCGTGGCCGAGGGCTTCGAGCTCGGCCTGGACGTTCGTTGGGATGCCGGGTTCCACGCCGAGGAGGTCAGGGATGATAAAGCTGAATCGGGGTGCGCTAATGGCCTGCTGGACGTCCATGTCGAAGGCTTCTATGTTCGTGATCATCTGCGCCGTGGTCTGCGGGATGGTGCGCCCGCCGGGCGTGCCGAGGGCGATGACGGGCCGGCCGTCGCGCATGACTATCGTGGGGCAGAGCGCGTACAGCGTCTGGCGGCCGGCGTAGACGTCGAAGACGGTGCCCTGGGGCTCGAAGCGGCTCCAGGCGAGCTGGTCGTTGAGCCACAGCCCTGTCCCTTCGGGCATGAGCTTGCTCCCGAAGACGTTGCCAAGGGTCTGCGTCGAGGAGACGACGTTGCCCTCCCGGTCGGCGACGACGAAGTGCGTGGTGTGCCCGACGCTGGCCTGCGCGCTGGCCGACGCGGAGGCCGACGCGGAGGCCGAAGCCGAGGCGGAGGCGTCCGTCGTGGGGACGTAGCCCGTGGGGGAGCAGCTCGTGGCGGAGTCGAAGGTTATGGGCGACTCGTTCGGCCCGGCGGCGGAGAAGTCCACAGCGGCGGCCTGCTCGGCGAAGTAGTCCCGGGAGAAGAGCCTCTGCAGGGGCGGGTCGGCGGCGTACCGGCTCGTCTGGGAGAAGGCGTTCTTGGAGATCTCGGTCAGGGCGTGGACGTAGGGGGAGGTATTCTGGCCGAGGGAGGCCGGGTCGAGCTCCCCCATCGTGCCGAGCCGGACGAGGGCGCCCCAGGCGGTCGAGGGCGGCCCGGCCGTGACGATCTCCTCGTCCCCGTAGCCCGAGCTGATGGTCTCGCGCCAGCGGGCGCTGTTCTCCCGCAGGTCCTCCTCGGTGAGGAAGCTGCCGTTCTCCCGGGCCTCGGCGACCATGGCCCGCCCGAGCTCTCCACCGTAGATCGCGCCGGCGCCCCCGTCCGCGATGAGGCGGAGGGAGCCCGCAAGATCCTCCTGCACGAGACGGTCGCCGGTCCCCAATGGAACGCCGTTACGGCCGTAGATCTCCTGCGCATGCGCCGGAAAAGCGGAGTACTCCGATCCGATCCAACCCGCCGTCTCCTCCCGGATGACGAACCCCTGCTCGGCGTAGCGCACGGCCGGATCGAAGAGCCGCACCCACTCCTCTTCCCCGTACTCCTCCCACATGAGCCGCCACGCGTTGAGGTTGCCCGGC
>CADCUW010000325.1 GCA_902805985.1 uncultured Rubrobacteraceae bacterium | reverse complement strand
AAAAGTGCTGAGCGCCGTGCCGCGAGCGACGAAGGAGCGAGGGGCCTACAGTCGCCCTGAACGTATGATTCCGACGAGAAGCAGCAACCCCAACACGGCGGCGAAGACGAAGCCGATCAGGCCGAAGACGCTGACGCCGAGGATCTGGAGCCCGCCCTCGACGAAGATGCCGAGCATGGATGAGCCGATGATAAGGGCCGCTATGAGGAGGGCGAAGACCAGGCGGTTGGCGAGGATGTCTACGCGCCCGATCAGGTCATCCAGGCCCGCGTGGCGGAACCGGACCTCGACCTCGCCGTCCTTGAGCTCGTCGAGCAGGGCGTGGACCTGGCGCGGGTAGTCGGCGAAGGTGTCGGGCTGGGCGAGCCTGCGCGCCGTCCGGGCCGCCACCTGGGCCGGGTCCCTGTGGCGGGCGACGAGCGCCTGCGCGGCCTCTGCGGCCGTTCGGGTCTCCTTGCCGGAGAGGCCTTCCGCGGCCACCAGGGAGCGGGCCGCCTGCGCCACCTCGTCGTGTAGCTTCGCGCCGCCGCGGCGCAGGGCCTCCAGAGCCTGCGCCCGCATTACCGCCAGGGAATGCTCCTCCCAGAGCGGACCCCCGAGGGAGCCTAGAGCCTCCCGCAGCTCGCGCCTGAGGTTGGCGTCGTCGCGGGGGACGGTGCCCCCGGCGAGCGGAAGGGCCCGCACGATACCGTCCACGTCACCCCGCCGGACGGCCGCCAGCACCTCGGCCACCCCGCGCAGCCTCTCCGGGTCGAGCGAGAAGACCTCCGTCGGGTCCAGGAGCCAGACCTCCCCGGTGAGCCCGTCCACCCCGAAGCGCCCCGCAGACGGGTCGGTGAGGAAGATGCCCTCCAGGAGCGCGAGCCGTGCGAGGGCGCCGGCGACCTTGCGGTGTCCGGCCCCGTCCAGGGCCTCAGGGGTGGCCGGGGTCTCGAAGGTGGCGCAGCGGCCGGTGGAGAGGCTCCGGTAGAGCTCCGGGACGCGGAGGTCGAAGCCGGCCATCTCCCGCAGTTGGTGGGAGATCCTGGCGGCAAAGAACATGTCCCTGCGGTGGTTGACGTGGGCGGTGAACTCGGAGACGGAGAGGTTCGGGTCGAGCGGCAGCCTGGCGCCGATCCTGCGCCGCGTGAGGTCCGCCACCGGGCGCATCGCCAGCAGGTCGCGGCGGATGATCGGCCGGTCCACGACCACGAGCGCCGGCCTGCCCCCCGGCAGCGTCGCCCGGTGGGCCTGGGTGAGCGGGCCCGTCCTCGCCGGCGCCTCCTCGAAGGAGACGAAGAGGCGTTCGAGCGTGTTGCCGAGCTCCCGCTCCAGGATGGCCCTCGTCTCGGTGAAGGGCACCGGGCTTGCGGGGGCGGCGGCGCGGGCGAGCTCCGCGGCCACGTCAGGGGGTATGAGGTCGCCCCGGGCGGAGAGAAACCGTCCGAACTCCGCGAAGGTCGGGCCCAGTTCTTCCAGGGAGAGGCGGAGCCGGGTGCCGATCCGCCCGGTGTCCGCCGGCCCGCGGCGGGAGAGGCGGCCACCAAAGACGAACCCGAACCCGTAGCGGGCCCCGACCCGCGCGATCCTGGCCGCCCTTCGGGTCGGGCTCTCCGGCGGGCCGCCTGTAGCCTTCTCCATCGTGCAAGATTAGCATCCGGGGGCCGTGTGGGGCGGGGGTCCGCCGGGCTATCAACCCGTCCGGCCGGTGTTGGCGTATAGTTTCGGGATGCCTAGACGGGTGAGACGCTTTCAGGCGACGGAGAGGAGCGGGCAGTTGGGGCACAAGACCACGCGGCGCGGGTTTCTCGTAGCGGCGGCTGCCGGCGCCGCTGGGCTGGCGCTGATGGGCGTCGCAGGCTGCGGCTCGACCGACCCCGGCCGGGCGGCGGCCGCGTCCCTTAGAAGACCGCAGGAGGCGTGGCTCTTCCGCTCGCGCCCGGACCTGAGGCCGCCCGTCGTGCGCGTGCTGGAGAGCCGGCGCGGGACCGCCCCGGGCTACATCTTCCTCGCCCCGAAAAAGGACCCAGACGAGACCGGACCCGGCCAGGACGGGTCGATGATCGTCGACGGCGAAGGCCAGCCGGTCTGGTTCCGCCCCGCCCCGCCCGGCGAGCCCGACGTGATGGACTTCAAGGCGCAGACCTACCGGGGAAGGCCCGTCCTCACCTGGTGGGGGGGCATCCACGGCGGGTACGGCGATGGAGAGTACGTCATCTTCGACGAGTCCTACAGGGAGGTGAAGCGTTTCAAGGCCGGCAACGGCCGCGAGGGGGACCACCACGAGTTCCTCATAACCGAGAGGGATACCGCCCTCGTGACGATCTACTCAGAGACCCCCTGGGATCTCTCCCCCTACGGCGGCTCGGTTGAGGGCCTCGTCCTGGACGGGATCGTCCAGGAGATAGACATAGAGACCGGCGAGGTCCTCTTCGAGTGGCGCAGCCTCGAGCACGTGGACGTCGGGGAGTCCTACTACGATCCCGTCGACGACCCCACGAACCGCTTCGACTACTTCCACATCAACTCCGTGGAGGTGGATCGGGACGACAACCTGCTCGTCTCGGCCCGCAGGACCTCGACCGTCTACAAGATCGACCGCGAGAGCGGCGAGGTCATCTGGCGGCTCGGGGGGGAGCAAAGCGACTTCGAGATGGGGGAGGGCACGGACTTCGCCTACCAGCACGACGCCCGCCGTCAGCCGGACGGAACCATCACCCTCTTCGACAACTATGGCCCGAAGAACGAGGAGGACCGTTCCCGCGCGATAGTGCTCGACGTGGACGAGGAGGCGATGCGGGCTACCTTGGTGCGCGAGTACTTCGCGCCCGAGGGCATGCCCATCGCGGACACCCAGGGCAACGTGCAGGTCCAGCCGAACGGTAACGTCTTTGTCGGGTGGGGCAGCGAGCCGTACTTCTCCGAGTTCACCAAAGACGGCGAGCTCCTCTTCCACGCCGCCTTCGCGCCCTGGGGGGAGTCCTACCGGGCCTTCCGGCTGCCGTGGGGCGGGCGGCCCGACGACGACCCCACCGTGACGAGCGAGGGCGGGCGGGGGGACAGCGTAACGCTCTACGCGAGCTGGAACGGCGCCACCGAGGTGGCGGCCTGGCAGGTCTTCGCCGGGCCAGGGCCGGACGAGTTGGATCCCATCGACTCCGTACCCCGGCGCGGCTTCGAGACCGTCATCGAGGTAAAGACCAAGGAGCCCTACGTCGGCGTGCAGGCGGAGGACCGCTCGGGGAAGGCTCTGGGCCGGATCATGACGGCCGAGATAGAACGCCGGGGGGACGATTCTTGACGCTCCCGCGTCCGCGGAGAAACGGCGTAACGCCGTCCCGCCCGGGGGGGTAATGGGCGAGACCAGGACACGCTTCCGCCCCTTCGAGGCTGGCGTCGCCCTGTTGGGCGGGGCGTCGCTCGCGGCGGTCGGGCCGTTGCGGGGGGCCTTTGAAGCCCTGCCGGGGGTTATGGTCGCGGCGGCCATGCTCCTGCTGCTCGCGCCCGGGCTGCTGGTGGCCCGCTGGTTCCTAAACGGGTACTTCTCCGGGGTCGCGCTGGTGCCGGTCGGGTCCGTGCTCGGCGTCGGGGCGTTCGCGCTCCTGGCCGTACCCCTGCTCATCCTCGACGCCAGCCTCGGAGCATACCTGTGGGCCTCCGGCACGCTCGTCGTCGTCTCCCTGCTCGCGGCTGCCGTCGTCGCCTTTGCCGGCTTCCATCCCGGGGACGAGGCGGAGCCCCTCGTCACCGATCGCGGTGGGGTGATGTGGGCGCCGTTCGTCGTCCTGGTCGGGGCGCTGGCCTACGTCGCCAGGATCACCGCGCCAAGCTCCTACGGGGACATATGGGTCTACCTGGCGTGGGTCCGGGCGTACCTGGGCCCGGGCGGGCTGGGTGCCGCCGAGCCGTTCTTCGGGGGTGAGGTCGGGCTCTCGCGGGCCAAGATCAACGGCTGGCTCGTGGAGCAGGCCGCCCTCTCGAAGGTCTCAGGCGTGGACCCGATAGATCTCGTCTTCTCCTACCTGAACCCGGTTCTGGTGGTCGTGGCGCTCCTCGCCTTCTACGCCCTGGCGCGGGTTCTGCTCCGGAGCGAGAGGGCGGCGCTCTTCTGCGGCTGCCTCTACGCCCTCTTCTTTCTCGTTCACCTCGGACAGTCGCGCTTCACCTTCGGGGGCGAGTTCGTCCAGCGCCTGCCGGAGGACAAGCTGGCGACCAAGTTCCTCTTCCTGCCGCTGGCGCTCGCCTTCGCGGCGGCGTTTCTGGATGGAGGTGGGAAGCGCTACTTCGGCTGCTTCGCCTTCATGCTGTGCGCCGTTTTGACCATCCATCCCATAGGTTTCGCCATCATCGGGCTGTCGATGGCGGGTTTCGGCATCCTGCACCTGGCGGCGAACCCGAGAAGCCGCGCCTCGTGGGCTAGGGTCTCGGCGATGGGCCTCACGGGGATAATCGTCATCATCCTTCCGGCCGTCCTGATCCCGACCTTCACCGGGAGGCCGCTGACCGACGTGCTCGCGGACTCGGACATAAACTCCGGCGACCCGGACGTGCTCAGGAACATGGTCTTCGTGAGCCCGGAGAGGGCCCGCATCTTCGAGCTCGCCGACGGCTCGTACATGATGCACCCGTCGCTGCTGCTCGACCCCTTCCTCGCCGTGGCTTTCCTAGCAAGCGTGCCGTTTCTGCTCTGGCGCGCGGAGCGGAGCATCGCCGCCCAGCTGCTCCTCGGGACCATGCTCCTAACCACCTTCGCCGTCTACGTTCCTCCCGTAACCACCCTTCTCGGCGACGAGCTCGTCCTGCCCGGCCAGATCTGGCGCCTCGCCTGGCCCATCCCGCTCGCAGCGCTCCTGGCTTTCGGCTGGCTCGCGTGGCGGGCGCTCGCGTGGATCGGGGATCGGGCCAACCTTCTTCGCCTGGTCCTGCCGCCCCTGGTCGTTGTAGTCCTGTCTGTGGCTGCCGTGCCGTCGGCCCAGGACGGCCTGAAGACCATCCTGGCCCACAAGGAGAGCTCCAGGGAGGCGGGCTTCTACCCGGTCGACCCCATCTACCCCTGGTTCCGGGACGAGATCGACTCGTCCAAGGTCGTGCTCGCCTCGGACCTCCTCGGCGCCCGCATCCCGGCCTACTCGCCGGAGGCCAACGTGGTGAGCCGGAGGGGCGGCCTCGTCC
>CADCUW010000324.1 GCA_902805985.1 uncultured Rubrobacteraceae bacterium | reverse complement strand
CCCTCGCTCCCGGCGATCTCTCGGTCGTCGTTAACACCGCAGACGACTTCGACCCCTGGGGCCTGCGCGTCTGTCCCGACCTCGACACCGTGATGTACACCCTCGCGGGCGTGGCCAACCCCGAGACAGGATGGGGCATCGCGGGCGAGTCCTTCGCGTTCCTCGATGCGCTCTCCGGCTACGGAGAGGACACCTGGTTTTGGCTCGGGGACAGGGACCTTGCAACGCACGTCCTGAGGACACAGAAGCTCCACGAGGGTCGGACGCTGACCTGGATAACGTCGGAGCTATCGCACGCTCTCGGCATCCCCGGCCGCATCCTCCCGATGTGTGATGAAAAGGTCTCTACCATGCTCAAGACGCCGGCGGGCCCCCTGGAGTTTCAGGAGTACTTCGTGCGCCGGCGCCAGAGAGACGAGGTCCTCGACGTGGATCTCAGGGGGATAGAGGATGCCAGGCCTACCGACGCCGTTCTAGAAGCCGTCTCGGGGTCCGACATCGTCGTATTCTGTCCGTCGAACCCGATGGTCAGCCTCGGGCCGATCCTCTCCGTCCCCGGTATGCGCGCGGCGCTTGCCGCGGTCTCCGCGCCGAAGGTGGCCGTCAGCCCGATCGTTGGCGGCAGGGCCCTCAAAGGACCCGCCGACAGGATGCTCTCTTCTCTTGGACACGAGGTCTCTTCCGCGGGTGTTGCCGCCCTCTATAAGGGTGTCCTCGACGGCATGGTGATAGATAGGGCCGACGAGGGGCAGCGGGGGGACGTCGAGGCGCTCGGGATGGCCGTCCTTTCGACGGAAGCCGTGATGCACGACCCGCCGGACCGGGAGCGTCTCGCGCGGGAGGTCATGGAGTTCGGCGCCGGGTTGGGGGCGTGACGGAGGCGGGCGGCGTCTATACGGTGGTGCCGGTCAAGGACCTGCGCGGCACCAAGAGCCGGCTGGCGCCGGTGCTAGATCCCGCCGCCCGCGCGGGCCTCACGCTTTACATGATGGGCCGCGTCGTCTCGCGGGTGCTCGAGGCCGGGGTGGACGCGGTCGGCGTGGTCAGCCCTGACCCGATAGTCCTCGACGAGGCCCTGAGGCGCGGCGCCACGCCGCTCGTGCAGGAGAGCCGGGGGCTGAACCCGGCCCTGGAGGAGGGCCGTACGTGGGCCACGAAGAACGGGGCTTCGGCCCTGCTCGTGCTCCCTGCGGACCTGCCCCTGATCGAGGCGGAAGACGTCCGGGCCGTGCTCGCCGGGGCCTCCGGCGGGGCGCCGGTCGTCATCTCGCCGGACGGGGCCCGCTCCGGCACGAACGCCCTGCTCCTCACGCCGCCGGACGCCCTGCCCTTCCTCTTCGGCCCCGACAGCTTCGAGGCCCACCTCCGGGCCGCCCGCGACCGCGACGCAGACGCGCGGGTCTGCGAGAACGGGCACCTCTCCTTCGACCTCGACACGGCCGGAGACCTGACGAAGTACAGGGACGAGGGGACCGGGGGCGCGTGAAGGGGATCGAGCTAATACCCGTCGAGGGCTTCCCCGAGGTCCGCCCCGGTGACGGGTTGGCCGAGATGGTCGTCGGGGCCGTCGGGAGCGTCTTGCGGCCCGGGGACGTGCTCGTGGTGACGCACAAGGTCATGAGCAAGGCCGAAGGGCGCCTCGTGGATCTTGGGACCGTCGAGCCCTCCGCGCTTGCTAAAGAGTACGCGGCCCGGTGGGGGAAGGACCCGCGCCAGATCGAGGTTGTCCTCCGCGAGAGCCGCCGCGTCGTGCGCATGGACCGCGGCGTCGTCATCTCCGAGACCCGCCACGGCTTCGTCTGCGCCAACGCCGGCGTGGACGCCTCCAACGTCCCCGGCAGAGACACGGTCTGTCTCCTGCCCGTGGACCCGGACAGGAGCGCCGCAAAGCTCCGCGAGGCCTTGAAAAAACATCTCGGCGTCGAGGTGCCGGTGATCGTCTCGGACTCCTTCGGTCGGGCCTGGCGTTTCGGTATCACGGACATCGCCATAGGCGTCTCCGGCATGGCCCCGCTGGCGGACTACCGTGGGCAGAACGACCCGCACGGCTACCCGATGGAGGCGAGCGTGCTGGCCGTCGCCGACGAGCTCGCCGCCGCCGCAGAGCTCGTGATGGGCAAGACCGACGGCGTCCCGCTCGCCATCATCCGCGGCTACGCCTACGAAAGAGACGCCGGCACCGGCCAGGACCTGCTCATGCCGCCAGAGAGGGACATGTTCCGGTAGAGGTTTCAGGCTTCGGGTTTTCGGGTCGGTGTGGGCCGGCGAGTCTCTCTTGTTGACGGCGCTTGTGCCTTCGGGGTACGATGGTCGGCGTGCTAATTCCTCTGTAGGCGGCGGGCAAAGATAAGACGGTGGCCGGACGGTCCCCGTTCGCCCTGCCGTACCTCCGTAGCGTCCGATCCCACCCCGGCCAGCGACCGGGGAACACGTGTGTGGATGCTTGCAGGCTGACTCTCCCGCGTCCCCTTGCCCGTGGCGCGGCGGCGCGTTCGTGACGAAGGCGGGATCTCCATGAACAGTTTGAGGCCTTACCCGGTCTATCTCGGGATCAAGGGTGCGTTCGCGCTCTTCTTTATGTTGTGGGCGACCGTGGCTTCTGTGTACAGGATCGAGGAGGTCGGCCTCGACCCCTTGCGGCTCGTGCTGCTCGGGACGGCGCTCGAGGTGGCGGTCCTCGTCTTCGAGGTGCCGACCGGGGTCCTCGCGGACACCTACGGCCGGAGGCGGTCCGTCATCACGGGCTTCGTGTTGATGGGATCTGGTTTCGCGCTCGAAGGGGCGGTCCCCACGTTCGCGGCGGTGCTGGTGGCGCAGGCGGTGTGGGGGGTGGGGTACACGTTCATCAGCGGGGCTCTTGAGGCCTGGATCGCTGACGAAGCCCCCGAACGGGACCTCGGCCGGGTCTACCTGCGCGGCGAGCAGGCAGACTACGCGGGCTCCCTCCTCGGCGTGATCTTGAGCGTCGCCCTCGCCACCTACGCCCTGAACCTGCCGCTCCTGATCGGCGGCTTCCTGACCGTCGGGCTGGGCGTCGCGCTCTTCTTCGTGATGCCGGAGCGGAACTTCGACCCCTCCCCACGAGAAGGGCGTTCCTCCTTGCAGCAGGTCGGGGCCACGGCGCGGGGCGGTATCCGGCTCGCGCGGGCACGGCCGGTGCTCCTGATCCTCTTCTCCGTCGCCGTCTTTACCGGGATGAGCGCGGAGGGTTTCGACCGCCTCTACGCCAAGCACTTCCTCGACGGGCTCGGACTCCCTTCCCTAGGCTCCCTGGATTCCGTAGTCTGGTTCGGCATCATCAGCGCCGGCAGCCTCGTCCTGAGCTACCTCGCCGCCGAGGTGCTGGGAAGACGGATGAACGTCGGGGACGCCTCCGTGGCCGCGCGCCTGCTGCTCGTCCTCAACGCCTGCACCATCGTCGGGATGCTCGCCTTCGCCCTCGCCGGAAGCTTCGCGTTCGCCCTCGCCGCTTTCTGGTTCACGAGCCTCGCCCGGACCCTCGCCGAGCCGCTCTACCTCACGTGGCTCAACGAGGGGCTCGAACCCCGGGTGCGGGCGACCGTGCTCTCGATGGGTAGCCAGGCCGAAGCCTTCGGCGAGGCCTCGGCCGGGCCCGTGATCGGCGCGATAGGCAACCTCGCCGGCGTCCGCGCCGCCCTCACGGTCGCCTCCCTGATCCTCTCCCCGGCCCTCCTGCTCTACGCCCGTGCCATCCGCCACCGCGGCCGGCCGGACCTTGAAGACGAACCCACCCCAGACAAACACGCCTAACCGACGATATCCGGCCTCCGGGGAACGTCTGCAATCCACAAAAAACCGGGTTGTCGGCCAGGATTTCGGACGATTTCGTTAATTCCGATAAAAATTATCGGAATATTGTTTGACGTGTGGGGGTTTTGGCAATACTATCCCGCACATGGAGTTGCAAAGTACGCGGGGACAGGCGAAGAGGCGAATGTTCACGGCGCCTCGCGCGGGCGCTCGATGTAGCGCCAGCGACTGACCCACCCTTCCGAGTCTTACGATCCTGATGGAGGACCGCGATGCCTGAAGCCCTGCGTTTTCAACAAGCAAACAAGATAGTGCCGGACCCCGGGCAGTTGGACCTCGAGTCCAACCGCCTGGAGGGGTCCGAACCGCAGGAGATCATCCGCTGGGCGGTCGACACCTACGGGGACGACCTGGCGCTCTCGGCATCCTTCGGGGGCGGCGAGGGGATGGCGCTTCTGGACATGATTTCCAAGATCACCAACAAGGTAACCGTCCTCACCATCGACACGGGCTTTATCTTCAGGGAGACCGCCGAGTTCCGCGAGGAGGTCATGCGCCGGTACAAGCTGCCGGTCGAGGTCCTGAGGCCCGCCCTTTCGGTTGAGGAGCAGGTCGAGCGTTACGGGGAGCAGATGCGCACCTGCACGCCGGACCTGTGCTGCCAGATCCGCAAGATAGAGCCCTTGCAGAGGGCACTTCAGGGCTACGATGCCTGGATGACGGGCATCCGGCGCGAGCAGACCCCGCAGCGGGCGAACACGAAGATCGCCGCCTGGGAGGAGCGCTACGAGGCCGCCAAGATAGCCCCGCTCGCCGCCTGGACAGACGAGCAAGTCTGGGCGTACGTCAAACGGCACGACGTCCCCGTCAACCCGCTCTTGCACCAGGGATACAAAAGCATCGGGTGCGAGCCGCAGACCCGTCCCGTCCACGACGACGAGGACGCCAGGGCCGGCCGCTGGTCCGGCATGGATAAGACCGAGTGCGGCCTGCACTGGGTAGGCGCCAACGGCGGCTCCAGCTCGTAATTTTCGGTTTTTCGGAAGGACACTCCGCGCCACTAGTTTAGTAGGGGTATTTCTCGATGCGCTTTCTCAAGGAGGGTCAGACCCTCAACAAGGTAGAGAAGATCAAGCTCCAGCGACACCCGCTGGAGGTGCAGCAGGCCATAATAGACACCTACTCCAAAGACCTCTCCGCGATGGACGAAGTCCCCGGCGAGGTGGAGCGCCTGAAGTGGGTCGGCGTCTACCCGCAGAAGCAGGGGGGCGACGCCTTCATGATGCGCGTCAAGGTGCCGGGCGGCGTGCTCACGCCCGAGCAGACGAAGGTCATCGGCAAGATCGCCGTCGACTTCGCCAACGGCCCGATCCCGAACCCCCACTTCGGCAACAACTTCCTCGACCTCACCACCCGCCAGGACGTCCAGATGCACTGGCTCAAGATGGGGGACATACCGGAGATCTGGCGCAGGCTAGAGGAGGCCGGCATAACGACCGTGCAGGCGTGCGGCGACTCGGCCCGCAACGTGCTCTGCTGCCCCGTCTCAGGCCTCGACCACGAGGAGGTCATAGACGCCTACCCTATAGCCCAGGCCATAAGCGACTACTTCACCGGCAACCGCGAGTACGCGAACCTGCCCAGGAAGTTCAAGATGAGCGTCACCGGGTGCTTGGAGGATTGCGCGCAGGCCGAGATCAACGACATCGGCCTGCTCCCCGCCCGCCTCGAGGATGGCACCATCGGCTTCAACCTGCGCGTCGGGGGCGGGCTGTCGGACGGGCCGAGGATGGCGTCCGACATCGACGTGTTCGTCAGGCCCGAGGAGGCCGTCGAGATCACGCGCGGCATAGCCCAGGTCTTCGGCGAGCTCGGCGACCGCGAGAACCGCTGGACGGCGCGCATGCGCTACCTGGTCCAGAAGATCGGCCCGGAGGCCTTCCGCGAGGAACTGCAGAAGCGCGTATCTGTGGAGCTTACGCCGGCGGGTGAGGACCTGACCAAGCACTACCGCGGCGACCACGTCGGCGTCCACGCCCAGAAGGACGGCCTCTACTACGTCGGGCTCAACGTCCCCGTCGGCCGGATGAGCGGGGAGCAGTTCTTGGAGGCGGGGCGCCTTGCGGAGCAGTACGGCGGCGAGGTGCGGCTGGCGACGGATCAGAACCTCGTCATAACGGGCGTGCCGGAGGATCGCATCGACGAGTTGCTCGCGGAGCCGCTCCTGGAGAGGTTCTCGCCGACGCCTGGCGCTTTCGAGCGCGGGGTCGTTGCCTGCACGGGGAGCGAGTTCTGCCGGTTCGGGATCGTCGAGACCAAGATCCGGGCCGTCGAGTGGGCGAAGGAGATGGACGAGCGCGTGGGCGACGTCGGGCAGGAGGCCGTGAGGATGCACTTCTCCGGCTGCTCGGCCTCGTGCGCCCAGCCCCAGATCGGGGACATAGGCTTCCGCGGCGAGACGGCCAAGACCCAGACCTCCATCGTCGAGGGCGTTGATATAGGCCTCGGCGGCTCGCTCGGGCGGGATGCCGCGTTTATCGACTGGGTCGAGGGCGCGAAGCCGGCCGAGGAGGTCCCTGACGCGCTGGTCTCGGTCTTCGAGCGGTTCAAGGAGGAGGGGCGCGAGGGCGAGCGGTTCCACGAGTGGGCCCGGCGCAAGAAGAACAGGGAGCTGAGGGAGGCGTTGCGCAAGCCCGCGAAGGTGGGGGGGCACTAGTGGCGGGCTTCGACATCCGGGAGATGATGAACGACATCGACGAGGCCCCGGGGAAGGTCTGGTTCTGGGACCTCGAGCAGGCCGTCATAGACGCGGACCGCTGCGTGCAGTGCGGCGTGTGCGTCGCGGCCTGCCCGACCGACTCCATCGGCATCGGCGAGGACGACCTGCCAGAGCTCGTCAAGATGTGCACGGGGTGCTCGCTGTGCTGGGATTTCTGCCCGCGCGGGGGCTTGCAGTACGAGGCGACGTGGAAGATCTCGGGCGAAGGCAACGGGCACAGGGGCAACGGCCTCGGCCACGTCCAGGAGAGCTTCACCGCCAAGGTGGACCCCGAGATACGGGGCGTCCAGGACGGCGGGTTCGTGAGCGCGCTCCTGATCTCGCTTCTGGAGAACGACGAGATCGACGGCGCCCTGCTCGCCCGCGAGAGCGCGACGGAGCGCTGGAAGGGCGAGGCGTTCCTCGCGACCACGCCCGAAGAGGTCCGCGAGTGCGCCGGCTCCTTCTACAACCAGACGCTCGCGCTTGGCCACGTGGACTTCAAGGGCTACGACCTGCCGCCCAACCCGCGCATAGCCGTAGTTGGGACGCCGTGCGAGATCGAGGGCATCAAGGCCATGCAGGCGCGGCCGTGGACCTGGGGCACGTCGCAGGTCGAGGCTATTACGCTGACCATCGCGCTCCTCTGCACCAAGAGCTTCAACTACGAGAAGCTGATGCTCGAGGAGATCCGGGACAAGCGGGACGTCGACCTCGACACGGTCGGCCGGGTCGACATCATCCGGGGCAAGCTCATCGCGCAAGACCTCGAAGGGGAGACGATCTTCGAGGAGCCGATCCGGGACTTCCACGGCGCCGCCCTCAAAGGCTGCGACGAGTGCGCGGACTTTATGGGCCACGCCGCGGACATAAGCGTCGGCAGCGTCGGGAGCGCCGACGGCTACTCCAGCGTGCTGGTCCGTTCGGAGGAGGGCATGGCCGCCTTCGAGCAGGTAAAGGACCGTTTGTTAACCCGGCCGCTTGACAAACCGCAGGCATTGGATAAGCTTGACGCTTTGGACAAGAGAGTGGCTTTTAGCAGCCTCAAGCGGGCCTTCGACCCCGACGCCCCGCTCTTTATAGACTACGAGGACCACCTGAACGACTACGCCGGGACGGACCGCGCCCCGGTAGAGCACGAAGCGGTGAGGTATTGATTGGCGCTTGCCCAAAAGACGCTCCCTTTGCGCGAAGAGCCCGCCGAGTTGCGGGCGGAGACCCGCGCCCTCTTGGAGGAGTCGCCGGAGGAGGGCTCCCGCCTCGTAAGTGAGGCGGCGTTTGTCGCGGATCTCCTCTGGGAGGACTGGCGGGATCTTCTCGAACCGGCCGGCATGGGCCACGACCGCTTCATCCAGATCTCACGCGGCTACGCCGACGAGTTGAGGCTCTGGGTGCTCGGAGAACGTCCCTGGGACCACTGCGCGGCCGGGTTGGCCGGCCGCGTCCAGCGCAGGCTACCGGCCTAGAGCCTCTAGGCCATCCAAGCGGAGGTATAGAACGTGACCATCGGCACCACGGAACAGCAGATGATAGCCCCCCACGGCGGAGAGCTTGTAGACCGTCTCGCCCCCGAGGGGGACCGCGATGGTCTCCTACAGAGGGCAGAGAGCCTGAGCAAGGTAACGCTAGGCCCAAGGGCCCTCTCTGACCTTGAGATGATCTCCACGGGCGTCTTCTCCCCGCTGACGGGCTTCATGACCCGGGCTGACTACGACTCCGTCGTCGAGACGATGCACCTCAAGAGCGGCCTGGTCTGGAGCCTCCCGATCACCCTCTCCGTGGACCCCTCCGAGGCCGACGCCATCTCCGAGGGCGACGAGGTCGCGCTCGTAAGCGGCGAGGGCCGCGTGCTCGCCACCATGACGGTCGAGGACAAGTTCTCCTACGACAAGGAGCGGGAGGCCCGCGAGGTCTTCGGCACGACGAACGACGAGCATCCCGGCGTGGCCGCCGTCTACCGCCAGGAGGACACCCTGATAGGCGGCGAGGTCACCCTCCTCGTGGACGACCCGAACCCGAAGCCCTTCCCCCAGTACCACTACACCCCGCGCGAGCTGCGCAAGGTCTTCGCCGAGAAGGGCTGGAAGCGCGTCGTCGGCTTCCAGACCCGAAACCCCGTCCACCGCTCCCACGAGTACATCCAGAAGAGCGCCCTTGAGATTGTGGACGGCCTCCTCCTCAACCCGCTCGTCGGCGAGACCCGCTCCGAGGACATCCCGGCCGACGTCAGGATGCGCTCCTACGAGGTCATCCTAGAGAAGTACTACCCGAAGGACCGGACGCTCCTCGGCGTCTTCCCGGCGGCCATGCGCTACGGCGGGCCGCGCGAGGCGGTCTTCCACGCGGTCTGCCGCAAGAACTACGGCTGCACCCACTTTATCGTCGGGCGCGACCACGCCGGCCCGGGCAAGGACTCGAGCGGCAAGCCGTTCTACGGCGACTACGACGCGCAGCACATCTTCGACGAGTTCGAGGACGGGGAGATAGGTCTCACCCCCCTCTTCTTCGAGCACTCCTTCTTCTGCCTGACGTGCCAGGGCATGGGTACCACCAAGACCTGCCCTCACTCCAAGGAGAACCACGTCTTCGTCTCAGGTACCAAGGTCCGCGAGATGCTCTCCAAGGGCGAGTACCCGCCCCCGGAGTTCTCCCGCCCCGAGGTCATAGAAGTCCTCATGGAGGGCCAGAAGACCGCCTAGAAGAATCGTTAACATTTGTTAAACTGGGTCGCGGTAGCAACAGTAAGTAACTAAAAGCAACTGCAAGTAAAGGAGAGACAGGGATGGAGAACGGGAAGAGGCGCGGCGGTTTCACGTTGTGGTTCACGGGGCTGTCCGGGGCCGGCAAGACGACCATCGCGGAGATCGTCGAGAAAGAGCTCCGGATGCGGCACGGCAAGATCGAGGTTCTGGACGGGGACATCGTCAGGACGAACCTCTCCAAGGGCCTCGGCTTCAGCCGCGAGGACCGCGACACGAACGTGCTCCGCATCGGGTTCGTGGCCGACCTTCTCACGCGCAACGGCGTCGGCGTGATCGTCTCGGCCATCTCCCCTTTCAAGGAGGTCAGGGACCAGGTCAGGCGTAACGTGGGCGAGGGCTTCCTCGAGGTCTTCGTGGACGCGCCGCTCGACGTGTGCGCTGATCGGGACGTCAAGGGCCTCTACGCGAAGGCCTTCAGCGGTGAGATCCCGCAGTTCACCGGTGTTTCGGACCCGTACGAGGCGCCCGTCGCCCCCGAGCTCCACATCAAGACCAACGAAGAAGAGCCGGCCGAGAGCGCCGCGCGGGTCATCCGGTACCTCGAGGAGCAGGGCTACCTCCAGCCTGTTCCGGAGTTTAACCGGGTCTAGGGGATGTTCGACGCCACGCCCACCCTCTTCGGCCTGCTGGTCGGTTTCCTGGTAGGCCTTACGGGGGTGGGCGGCGGCTCGCTGATGACGCCGTTCCTGGTCGCGGGTCTCGGGGTTCCCCCCGCGACCGCGGTCGGGACGGACATGGTCTTCGCGACCCTCACGAAGTTCACCGGCTCCGTGCAGCACTACCGGCAGCGGTCGGTGAACCTGGAGGTGGCTTTATTCCTCGGGTTCGGGAGCATCCCCGCGGGGTTGCTAGGTGTGGCGACGCTCGAGTGGATCGAAGGCGCCTTCGACCCCGAGACCGTAAAGGCCATCATGATCAACGTCATAGCCTGCACGCTCGTGCTGGTGGGTGCGTCCCTGATCTACCGCAACTACTTTATGCCGAGCCGGGACGCCAGCCCCAAACCCCACGTCTGGGACGGCAAGGGCCGCATGAGCACGAGGCGCCGCGCGTATACGGTCGTCTTCGGCGCCCTCGGCGGCTATCTCGTCGGCCTGACCTCGATAGGGTCCGGCAGCGTGATGGCCGTGATCCTGCTGCTCCTCTACCCGCTGGCCCCCGCGGTCGTCGTCGGCACGGACATCGCCCACGCGACCGTTCTCTCCCTGGTCGTCGGCCTCGCCCACATGACCCAGGGCAACGTGGACTTCGGCCTCGCGGGTTCCCTGCTCCTCGGCGGCATCCCCGGCGTACTCATCGGCAGCCGCATCGCCCCCTGGCTCCCCGGCAAACCTCTCAAGACGGTCCTCGCTGTCATGCTCATCTTTGTCGGCGTCCGACTGCTCCTCACCTACTAGACAGCCTTCCACTCTTCTCGTGTAGCGCCGCGCAGGTCTGGCGTGCGGATGCCATCCATCTCCACGATACTCTGGAGATCCATGTGCGGGTACGGGGGCAATGGCCTTCTCGCGTGCCGCGCGGCATGCGAGTCGGCGCCGTACACCACGAGCCACGCCTCGGGAAGGTCGGTGAACAGCTACGCCGCTCGCGGGACGCCACGGCATACCATCACCTCGCTGCATCCGGCTCGCTCCCAAACGCGGCGACGACCATGTAGTCGGGCATCAGGGTCTTCTCCTACCATCCGGTAGTCCAGGGCTTCAGGACGATCTTCCCCGTGTTGCGTCGCTCTTCGAGCATCCGGTGCGCCTCCGCGGCCCGTCCCAACGGCAGCACGTGCCCGATGGGGACCTCCACCCGGCCCGATGCGACATGCCCGATCAAGGTCCGCAACGCGCCGACCGCGGCTTCCGGCCGCATCGCGAACCACAGCCCGAGGTTGAACGCGACGAGCGACTGGTTGGGCGAGGGATCGTAGAACAGAGCCTGGATCGTCTCCGGACCCATCTGGAGGGGCTCTGCGCTGCTGCTCCCGTAAACGACCGTGCGGCCGAACGGTGCGAGGCACGACAGGCCCTGCTCGAACGCGCTGCCGCCGGCCATCTCCAGAACAACGTCGACGCCCCGACCACCGGTGAACTCTAGGACGCGATCGGGCCAGTCCTCTTGTGTGTAGTCGACGGCGTGGTCGGCGCCGAGCGCCAACACCGCCTCCCGCTTTTCGGGCGAGCCGGCCGCCCCGATTACGGTGCCGGCGCCCAGGAGCTTCGCGATCTGCACGGCGTAGCTTCCGACCCCGCCCGCCGCTCCCTGCACGAGCACGGTCTCGCCAGCCTGCAGGCGGGCCGCCTCCTCGAGAATGAGGACGGCCGTCGAGCCGGAGATCACGAGCCCCGAGGCCACGTCCGCGCTCAAGCCTGGCGGGATCGTCGTGACGCCTGAGGCGCTGGCCAACGCGAATTGCGCGTATCCGGTCGACCCGTCGGCGCCCACCAGCGCGAACACCGGCGTTCCGACCGATGGGCCCTCGACGCCCTCGCCGAGCTCCTCGACCGTACCGGCCACCTCCCCGCCCGGGGTATACGGCAGCGTCGTCGGGAACGGGTACGGGTCGTTGCGGCGGCGCTTCACGTCCGAGAAGTTGACGCCGGCCGACTCGACCCGGATTAGGACCTGACCCGGCCCAGGCCGCGGAATCGGCACCTCTTCCAGCACAAGGACGTCTGGCGTCCCAAAACTTCTCGCCCGGACGGCTTGCATAAGGTTGCTCTGTTCATCGACGATCACTGCTCTTCTCCTTCTCCCGGCGGCCTTCGCCCTACGTGGTCCGCCCGGGGGCCGCCCTGCCCGCGCCGTGACGGGATTGTGCCGGTGTGGAGCGGGCGTCTCTCTCATGTTCTTGCGACCCGTGGCGTGTTCTTGCTCTTGTCCCGAAAAGGCTCTGGCAGCCTACCCGTTCCGCAGCCGGGTGGGGGAGACGCCGAGGAGTCGCTTGAGGTGATGTCCCATGTGACTCTGGTGCGCGAAGCCCGCGGTCTCGGCAACCTCATGGAGCGGGAGGTCTGTGTTTATCAGGAGCTCCCTGGCCCGCTCGACGCGTTGCCGGATCACGTACTGGTGCGGGCTGAGACCCGTCGATCGCTTGAAGAGGCGGGAGAAGTGAAACGGGCTGGTGTTGGCCGCCCGCGCGATCCCTGCCAGGGTCAGATCTCCCGCGATGTTGTCACCCACGTAATCGGTGGCCCGCTTGAGGGCGGGCCCGGCAAGGCCTCCCCCGGGCTCCCCGGGCTCGCTGTAGGCCGCGCGCCGCGCCCGCCCTCCGAGCGTGGAATGTTCCCTGAGCAGGTGTACCGTCAGAGCCCTCGATAGGGCGTCCACAAAGAGCGCACCGCCCAGCGGTGCCTCTGCTTCGAGTTCGGGAAGGAGGGAAAGCCCGATCCGCTCGATCTGCGGGTCGTACGGGTCAAGGCCGCCCCTGATCTCGATGAGATCAGGGTCCACCCCGACGCCCTCTGCGGCTTCGCGGATCAGCGCAGGCGCGAGGTACATGTGGAGGCTGTCCGCCCGGCCTTCCCCGCGGTCCCCCCAGCGCCACTCGCTCGCCAGGCCCGCCGGCAAGACCGCCGAGCCGCCCGTGCCGACGAGCCTCTCCCTCGCCCGTTCGCCGTCCGTCCTCTGCGTCACGGCGACCGGAGGGC
Organism: uncultured Rubrobacteraceae bacterium; assembly: GCA_902805985.1. Taxonomy (GTDB): domain Bacteria; phylum Actinomycetota; class Rubrobacteria; order Rubrobacterales; family Rubrobacteraceae; genus Rubrobacter_D. The sequence continues at coordinate 2,406 of CADCUW010000324.1, read as the reverse complement.
CGAGGTGCAGGACGACGAGGTGGTTCGCCAAGGCGGGTACGGAGATCTCCTCCGAGACGGGCCGGAATCGCATCGCCTCGATGCCGTCGCACGTACGCCTGGAACCCTCTACTACCGCCGAGCCGGGAAGCGCCCGTGCCACGTTGGGGAACGCAGCACGGTGGCTCTCTCTTGACCCGTCACCGGCCACAACCACCTGCCGCCACGGATGGGGATGCCACCATCTCCTTATTCTAATCGGTCAGGGGTCGGTATCAGCCCTCAGATCGGTGCCGGTCGGGACTCTGCGCCTTCCTGGCCGACGTTCGAACGCCGGTCAACCCGGCTTACGGGGAAGGCGAAGCTGAGGCAGAAGCGCTTGTCGATGAGACGCTCGCCGACGCCGCCGCGTTTGCTGATGAGGTGCTCGTGGCAGACGCGCTCGCCGAAGCGGCGACAGCCGAAAAGACGCCGGTCGGGCCGGCGCTCATGGTGAGGACGACGGGGGCGTTCGGCCGGGCTTCGGTACCGGAGGCGGGCTCGGTCCCGGTGACGGTGCCTGGCTCTTCCTGACTCTTAACGGTTCTGATGGCAGCCAGGGTGTAGCCGGCTTCGGAGAGGTTTCTCGCCGCCTCATCCAGGGGCTGGCCTGAGACGTCGGGTACTCCGCTGATAGGTTCTTGAGGGGACTGTGTGGTCCGGGTGCTCTGTTCTTCGGATGTGGCCTCGGCTTGAGGGGGAGCCGCGTCCGTCGCGACGCCGTCGGTCGGGTCGCCTCCGCCACCCTCTTCACCGGCCGCGTCCGAGCCGGCGCCGGCCGGTCTGGCTTCCGGTGGCCCCGGCCGCTCGACGGCGTCGGGGGCCGGCTGGTCCGAGGTTGCCGTCTCCTCCTCGTTCAGGGCGGGGAGCAAGAGGATCAGGAGCAGGCCGATCAGCAACGCCGAGAGAACGACGAGGGCGCCGCGCCTGCGGCGGCGTCCGAGGGCGCCGAACCTGCCGGTCGGGAGGTGTGGGCCTGGGGACGCGAGGGCGGGAGCTTCGGACTCCCGCACCGTGATGGGCTCGGCCACGAGGGTACCGGGGAGACGGCTTCGCCCCTCCGCCCGCAGTGGGACGGCTTGCGCGAGGCCCTCCTTGTGCAGGTCCCTCGCCTCGCGGATACGGTCGAAAGAGTCCTCGGGGATCCGGATCCTGCCCCCCTGACGCAGGTGGGGGATCGAGTACTCCCTCAAGTAACGGTACAGGGTTGGGCGGGGTATGCCCAGGAGATCGCTGACGTCGTCTACCGTGTAGATGGACCCCTCCATGGTTTTCACGCGGATATTTTCCGACACTTTCTCCGCCGATGGGCATGTTAGCATATCCCGCCGACGCCCTCGTGAAGCGAGAACACAGGCGTTTTTAGGCTTTCTAATGGGCCTCGCGCCCGTCGTGCATGGAACGCATTCTTGCGCCCGGCGCCCGGTGGCCCGTCGCCGGATTATCACCCCGTGATAACGATGATAAACCCCTTGAAATCGTTTTACCTTCGCCCAATACTCCCTGCCGTTGCACCTCGATGTGAATCACAGATATAGATCAAGCTAACGCTGACGGAGGGGGACGCGTTTTGCTCAAGGCGAGCCGTTTACTTTGGATCCTGCTTATTTTCGGGGCTTTTATGGCCTTCGGCAACGACCGTGCCGAGGCCGATACGGCCCTGGCTTCGTGGTACGGGCCCGGCTTCGACGGACAGCTCACCGCGAGCGGTGAGGTCTTCGACGCCCAGGGGTTCACGGCAGCCCACAACACGCTGCCGCTCGGGACGGAGATCACCGTCAGCTACGCCGGCCGCGCGGTCGACGTCGTCGTAAACGACCGCGGCCCTTACTCCGGCGGACGCGATCTCGACCTCTCCCAGGGCACCGCAGAGTACCTCGGCCTCACCCACGCCGGCGTGGACTACGTAGACTACGAGGTGGCGGGTGCCGCCGGCTACGCGGCCGACGACGGCTACGTGGAGCGAGATCACGTGAAGAGGGATCACGTCCAGATGGACTACGCGCAGAACGGCTACGCGACGGCGGACTACGACGACGGCTCCGGTGGGGAGGCCGCCTCGGGCGGGTCCTACACGGTCCAGTCCGGGGACACGCTGACCGGAATCGCCGCGGAGCTCGGGACGAGTGTGGACAGCCTCATGGCGGCCAACGGGCTGACCGACCCCAACAACGGGCTGACCGACCCCAACGTGGTCTACGCGGGGCAGACGCTCGCCTACTGAGTACAGAAGCCGGCGGTCGCTCCTCTAACTCTAACGGGGGTGTCCAGGAGTGTAGACTCTGGGCTTGGACGCAGGAGTTGAGGAGGCGCGGTTGGTTACGGGTGGCGACGGTCCGAGCTTCGGGCTCTGGTACGACTTCCGGCAGAGGTTGCCGCTAGGGGACT
>CADCUW010000323.1 GCA_902805985.1 uncultured Rubrobacteraceae bacterium | reverse complement strand
TCGTCGAGACCCTCGAAAAGCTCGAACTCCTTGAGCCCTTCGAGCTTCGTCAGGTGCTCCACGGCCCGGCACCGCGCCCCCGGCAGCCGCGCCCAGGACGGCGGCGCGTTCTCACCGTACACGGTTCGGGGTCCCCTCTAAATATCCGCGCTTCACGATACCTTTATACGCTACGTAGCGAAGGATTGCGATTCGACAAACCGGTCTCCGCCTCCTCGGCCACCTCCGCGAAGATGCCCGAGACCTCCAGCGGCCACTCCGGGCGGAAGCGGACGTCGAGCCTGAGCAGCTTGTACAGGCGATGGCGCTCCTCTGGCGACAAGCCCTCTAGGGTCTCCCCGATCATCCCGACGTACGATTCCATCAGGGCGTCCCTGTCGTGCTCCAAGCGCCGGAGCGACTCACCCCTTGTTCGCGCGGCTTCTAGCTCGCGCTCCACGGTCTCGCGCGCCTCGTCGAGGTCCGAGAGCGCCGCGGCCAACTCTTCGTCGCTCATGTGTCCCCTGGCGGCGAGCCTGTGGTAGCCGCGCCGCTCCACCTCGACTTCCGCCAACTTCTTCGACCAGAACTCCGCGTCGCGCCCGGGGTCCCGGCCGGCGTTCGCCTTTTCCCCCTCTATCAGCCGGTCCAGGCCTGCCCGTATGCGCTCGGGGTCCTTGAGCAGCCCGCGCACGAAGTCCCATACCTGCCGCTCTATCCCCTCCGCCCTGAGTTGTTTCGTGTTGGTGCAGCCCCGGCTGGGCCCGGTGTTGTACCTGGAGCGGCAGCTGTAGTAGTGGAGCAACTTTCCGGCCCGGGTGCGGGCCGTATGCGGCCTCAAAGGTGTGCCCGCAATCCCCGCAACGCAGGACGCCGGCGGAAAGCTCCCAGAACCGCTTCGCCGCCTTCGAGGGCGTGCGGGCGCTGTTTTCGAGGTTCTGCCTGGCACGGGCCACGACCTCTGTCGGTATTTCCGCGGCCGGCACAGGCACGAACAGCCGCTCTTCTCGCGGTCGGGTCGTCTTGGTGTAGCGGACCTTGAACTCGCCGGCGGACTCGTCCCACTCCTTGCGCCGCGTGCTCTTCCGGGTATTCCATGCCCACAGCTCGTAGAGGCGTCCCTCCTCCAACCACGCGGCGACGGCTGGCTCGACGACCTCCGCCACCTCTGCGGCGGTGTGCGGTGCGTAGAGGTCGCTCTTGAGGATGTTCCTGATGGTGGTGTGGTTCCAGCGGACGATCCCCGAGGGCGCGACCACGCCCTCTCGCTCGAGCGCGAGGCGCACGGACCGGACGGACGCGCCCTCGGCCACGGAGCGGAAGATCCTTCATACCACCACCATCTCCGGCTCGGATACCTTGAGGGCGTTGCCGTTTTCGCTCTCGCGGAAGCCGTAGGCTGCTCTCTTCCTCTTTATGACAAGCCGCTCCTGCACTTCTCTAGCAGCCCATCCTGGGTGCGTTTGGCAATCTCTTCCCGCTCCCACTCGGCGAATTCGTCTTGCATGGCGTCGCCGAAGCGGTTGCCGGTGTCGTCCAGAGCGATCAGTTTCACCCCGAGCTCTCCGAGATCCTGGTCCCACAAGAGCCGGTAGAGCCGGGAGCGGAACAGCCTGTTTCTCTTCTTAGCAAGCACGACTTCCATGGCCCCGGTTGCCGCCAGCCCCATCACGCGCCGCAAACCGGGCCTGTGCGAGTCGGCGCCGCTGTGCCCATCGTCCACGACCTCCTCGAAGACCCGGTAGCCCTCCCGCGCGGCGTACGCCCTAAGCTCCCTGAGTTGCTCCGGTATCGAGTAGCCTGTCTTGGCCTGCTCCTCAGTGGAGACGCGGGCGTAGAGGACAGCGGTCTTGGGGCCGTGCCCGTTCGTGTTCGGCATCGGCTACTCCGGGAGAAGTTCTGTGGGATCTACGTCGAGAGCTTTGGCGAGCTTCCTGATCGTGCGGAACTGCGGCTCCACGTTGTCACGCTCGATGTTGGCTATGGTGCTCTGGCTGACGCTGGCCTTTTCTGCAAGCTCATCCTGCGTCAGTAGCCGCTTACCACGGACCCTCCTCAGCTTCTCCCCGATGTAGACCACAGTGGGCATTCTAGCCGCCTCCCTTGGCTGATTCTCGACAACATAATTTCACTATAAATATCGTGTTAAAATTATGTACAAACGCAGTAAGAACTAGTGTATTGAGAACGTCCAGCCAAAGAAGAGGCCCCGCGGTAGCAGCCACTACCCGGGACCCGGCCCACAGAAAGGGAACTAACTGTGGACGCACCGAAGTCTAGCGCACCCGCGCGCCCTACCCCAGACCCAGCAACACGCTTGGCGAAGCTCGAGGAGAAGCACCGGCACGAGATCCTCGGCGAAGACGAGCGCTTAGAGCTCAAGGACAAAATCTCGCGCCTCCGCCGCAAGCTCGGCCTCTAGGTCGGGGTCATGGCCTCAACCGCGCGCGGGCCACCGGCCCGTCCGGGCGCACGGACGATTCGACCACCGACGAGAAGGAGAGAGCGTGTACGTAGAGCTGTTCCCCGATCGGGTGAAGGCCCTGCGCGAAGAGCGCGGGATGAGCAAGCGAGGCCTCACCGTAGCAGCGGGCATCTCGAAGACTACGGGGCGGAACGCCGAGCGCGGCGAGCCGGTCCGCAGCAAGACGGCTAGGAAGGTGGCGGCGGCCCTCGGGGTCGACCCGCCCCAGCGCATCGGCCGCCCGGCGCAGCGGCCGTAGGTACACGAACCGGGCCGGGGTCCTTCGGGATCTCGGCCCTTCGTGTGAGGTCGCACGGTGCCCCTAACCCTCCACCACAGCCTCACCCGCTGTAGGTGCAGTAAAGGTGCACGGTGACGGCCGGGGCCCCGGGTGCTACGTTCAAGAGAACCTGCTTCGGAACCCTGGAGGGGGGATAATAAGTCCGAAGCAGGTTTCTAGTATTGTGCCACGGTCATGACGCCGGCACGGTTACATGCCGGATACGGTCCCGTTAAGAAGTGTTGCCCCTTACGCCTTAGCTCGTTAAAGACGTGTCATCGGGCCGATGCGCCGCCACGTCCGCGCCCTTTACAGTGTCGTTCAGGAAAGGGAAGGCGCCTATCATCCCTCATGCCCCCCTTTCCTTCTACTTCACGGCCGGGCCGGGGCCTTGTCAGCCGACTACACGGGTCCGGCCCTACTCGTGCCTGCCCGGTTGCTGCCTCGGCCGTTACGGGGAAGGGGGGCTTGTATCCTCTCGGAAAACGAGTCAACACGTCAACGGTTTGAGAGCCGGAGTGATGTAGTGGGGCCGGGGTCCTTTGGGGCTCCGGCCCTCGTTCTTGTATCGGGTAGCGCGAGACAGCCCCAGACGCTAGGCTGATGCCACTTCATGCGACGAGGGAAGGGGCGTGGCCCAGAGGTACTGCACGAATTGCGGCAACGGGCTAAGAGACGAGGACGTTTTTGCGCCAACTGCGGCAAGCCCACTCACCAGACCGCCGCCGTGTCCACCCCCGAGGCGGACGTGGACGTGCCCCCGCCCCCGACGCAGCAGGCCGGCGTGACGCCGAACTTCGCGCCAACCGCCGGGGCGGGGGAGGCAAGCAAACCCCGCATCTCTTTGGGCATGTTCCTCTTCGGGGTCGTCGCGTTCGTCGTCCTGTTGTGGGCCGTAGCCTCGGCTGGGGATGGGGACACCGCCTCGAGCGGCTCCGGCAGCGACAACGGTGGCGCCGCTGCTGCAGGCTCCGACGACCAGGAGCCGTCGGAGGACCAGTACGCAAGCAGCATCGACACCTTCACCAGGCCGAACTACAACATCCTGGCCGCTAACCCCGACGAACACGCCAGCACGGAGATCGACGTCATCGGGCAGCTACTCGACAACCCAGAGAGCAACGGGGACCAGGTGGCCTTCCAGATGTTCGCCGACCCGAAAAACGCCGAGTGGAGCACGATCGTGCACACCGAGAGCTAGTCCCTCGACCTCCGGACCGACAACTACGTGCACGTCCGGGGGGAGGTCCTCGGGGAGATGGTGGGAGAAAATGCCTTCGGTGATGAGGTGCGCGCGGTGGAGGTGGACGCCTACGAGGTGGAGCGCGTCGAGGGCGTGGAGGCGATAGACCCCACGCTGGACACCCTTGAGGTCGGGCAGACCCAGAGCGGCGAGGGGCTCTCCATAACCCTTGAGAGCCTGGACCTCGGCACGAAGCACGTGAGGGCGCACGTTACGGCCCGCAACGAGGGCGAGAAGACCGCCAAGCTGAACCTCGACCGCTCGAAGTTCGTCCAGGGCGGGGAAAGGATCGGGACCAGGGACCCCTACGACTACAGCGTGACGAAGCCGAAGTCCGGTTTGCCCACCGGCGAGGAGATGGAGGGCACGGTGATCTTCGGGCGCCCGGACCTATCCAAGCCCTTCGAGGTGGTCTTCGAGTGGGAGAGCGGCGGCTACATGGCCAAGAAGCCGGACCCAATCGTCTTCCAGGTCACGCCGTGAGACAGCTACCCGAATACTGCGAGTCCTGCAAGAAGCAAATAGCCACCCTGGAGACCTGCGCCCTACCCGATGGCACCCGCAAAAGGGGTGTCGAGATCACTTTCAGGGAGAGTGCCGAGGGCGGGATAAGGTGCGTGGGGTGCGCCAGCGAGACGATCGACACCGAAGGGATGGAGGCGTAGTGACGGAGATACCGGACCTTACGGACAAGGACGACAGCTGGTTGACCTCCTTCACAGAGGAGGCCGTGCTGTCCCGCAACGAGGAGAACATCGCCGCCGCCGAAGAGGAGTGGCGCCGGCGCGACAGGCCCGACGTGGTGCCGCGGATCAGGGACCAGTTCGGCCCAGGCCCCACGGAAGGATAGGGGGTGTCGGTCGGGGCTGTGAGTACCCTCCTCCGCCGCTACCGTATCCTCCGCGGTGCCGGCGTCGGCAGCGTGGACCCCGATCATCCGCCCTCAAGCATATCTATTCAGGACCACCAGATGCAGTGATCGCCTCTCAAGGGTGAACGGCCGCGACCAGGCCATGGGGCACCCTGGGGGTCGGAGCTATGCGGGATCCTGCAAGTGGACTTCGGAGAAAGCCCCTTCCAGAGACTGTCTGGAAAATGCCCGAAGGCTTCTCGACGAGGGGACTTTGGCAGAAAGTAGTGGCCAAATCCAGGGTCCTTTGTCCCCTCCTGGTGGCCCTCGGAGCCT
>CADCUW010000322.1 GCA_902805985.1 uncultured Rubrobacteraceae bacterium | reverse complement strand
ACTCGTCCCGCTGCGCGGGGAGCTTGAAGGGCAGGTCCTCGGCGGAGATCCGGCCCCCGGCCAGGAGGTCCGTGTAGAAGCGGTAGGCCTCGGTGTCGGTCCCGTACTCCTCGGCGGTCGGCTTCAGCCTCTCGCGCCGCTCGGCCTCCAGGGCGGCCTCGCGGACCTCGTGGAGCCCCGCGGCGGCCCGGACGACGGGCTCGGGCGTGACCGTGTAGGCGATGACCGTGGTGCCACAGGCGTTGCGCGTCCGTCGGACGTGGCCGCGCTCGGCCAGCCACCGGAGCGCCAGCGTCCTGATGCGACCGAAGCCCCGGAAGCGGCCCACCAGCGCCGATTCCTCCACGGCGCCGTTACGCTCCGTGAGGAACCCCGCGATCCGGCCCGCCAGCTCCTCCACCACCCGCTCCTGCATCCTCTGGGTCGTCATGCCAACGACTCCTTCCCTGTCCGTGAGAGAACACCGTGATCTCTCAATTTCAAAGGCTTTAATTCTTCGAAGAACACAACGCGGCCTTAGAACGAACGGTTGCGTCAAGGCCGGAGCGGGCCCCTATCTATCAGTCGGGCGGCTTGCCGCCCGATCTCATCGGAGGAGAAGTTTTTAGCCAGGTCTCCTGGCGTGAAGAAAAGTTCGACGTCCGGGACCGGCGGAGAGCCTTTACGCGCACTTCGCCGGCGGGAGTCCGGGTCCAACACAACCGAAAATTAAAGCCAATTGAGAGAGAAAAAAGCGGCGTGCCCCCGGGGATGGGCCGAAGGCCCGCGCGTAGGACGGCGCCCACCGGTGGTCGTAGAGGCGAAGCCCTGGCGTAGCCGGCCCGGTCCCTGAGGACCGGGTAGACCGCCGCGCCCATCGCGACAGCGGACGCAAGATCGCCGGGGGGCCTGGGGGGTCGGAGACCCCACACCACCCGAGGGCTCTCCGCCCGCAACGCCGCAAGGACGTGGATGAATAGCGTTAATATCGGCCGGCTCGGCCGGTCGATCAGCGGTCGCCACCGCCCGCGTTAGGGATCGAAGCCCGAAGGGCCGAGACGCGAAGCGGCTCGGTGGCGCAGGCGAAGCCGGAGCACGAGAGCCCGACCCCGCTTGCGGGGGAACGCCCAAAAGACGGTCGCGAAGATCTGGGGGCGCTCCTCGGGCGGCCGGTCGAGCCCGGCGCGGATGATCTACTCGGCAGTCATCTCGGGATTGTTCTCGATGGCCACCCGCATCCTCACCAGGTCCATCCTCGCCCTCTCGACGTCCTGCTCCCAAGCGAGGCGCTCTATGGGGTCGGCCTCAGCTTCGCTGGGCGGGCGCTCCTTCTTCCGCTCGGGCGCGAGCGCGCGCATCCGCCCGAAGGCCTTGCCCGCCTCATAGGGGGTGTCGTGCTCCTCCTGGTGGATTATCCCCACCTTGGGGTCGCCTCCCGGGTCCTCCGGCTCGCGCAGGACGACGTAGGAGACGTAGATAGGTCTCCCCCACCACGCTCGTGACCGGGCCCTCGTTGTCGTCTCCGCCGGGCGCGATCGTCCGGGAGATCTACCGGAACGCGCAGCGTGCCCTCTACTAGGGCGAAGCCGGTCCGCCGCCGGGGGTTGGACTGGGGGAGCGCGCGGACGGAAAAACGCACCGCCGGGGATGGTGCAGAAGGGCCCTCCCTTCCGCGCGGCCTTGCCGGAGCCTCGGCCGCCAAGCTCCGCTACTCCCGCCCGACCGGACACGAAAAGGGGGCCGAGCCTCTCGGCCCAACCCCCGGCACACCCAAGCGAAGCTGGTGCGTGACCCCGCCGGCCGCGCCGCCCGGGGTAGATAGGATCACCTCCCTGCTAGAGGATGCCCTCGACGACCCGCGTCTTGGCACGCGGTTCCGCGCCGAAGGGTATGTCCTCGAAGTCAGATTCTGAGATGTCGACGTCCTCCTGCCGGCTCCCGCGCCGGCCGCCGGTGGCGCCGGTACCGGAGGACTGGCGGCTCCCACCAGCGGAGCTACCGCCACCAGATCCGCTACCGTTGCCCTCGGGCCTGCCGCCCAGGAACTGCACGTTCTCGGCCGTGACGTCGACCTTCGAGCGCTTGGAGCCGTCCTGGGCCTCCCAGGTGCGGTACTGGAGGCGGCCCTCCACGAGGATGGGGTCGCCCTTCTTCTTGTAGTTGGCGATGGTCTCGCCGAGCTCGCGCCAGGCGGAGACGTCGAAGAAGTCGACCTCCTCGGTCTGGCTGCGGACGCGGTTGACGGCGATGCCGAACGAGCAGACGGGGACGCCGCCCTGGGTGAACCGGAGCTCCGGATCCCTCGTGATGTTCCCCGCCAGAATCACCTTGTTGAACGAAACCATAAGGCTTTCGCTCCTTTCCGGGACCGCTTTAGGCCCCATCGACCTGGAGAGCGGCCTGCTCCCGGCTACCGCCGTCGGCCACCCCTTCCTTACGCCTCCCAAAACAACGTCCGCCCGGCTCCCGAAGGGGCCGGGTTCCGGGCGGGGACGTCAAGGGAGGTAGCGGAGGACAGCGATAGCTGGCCGGAGCGGACGACCTTTACTTCCCCGACGGCGGGCGTTAGGCGGCTGCCATGTCTTCCGTGAACCACCGGGGCAAAGCCCCTGGCGGAGATCTCGGTCAAGCCCCCGATCACGCGCGCATCGCCTCCTCGGACAACCTGCGCCTCTCCTCCCGAATGCTCGACCACCGCGAGGGGTAGGACCGGATCCTGACCCGGCTCGCGCTTTCGGGAAGGAGCCCGTCCCGGGCCTCGCCGTAGAGGAGCACCAGGCGGGGCGAGATCCGGCGAAGCATCTCGGCGAAGCCGGCTCGGAAGAGCCCGCGCTCGGGCTCCGAGGCGCCGCGCGTCCCGCGCGGGTCGCCGAGGCCCACCGTCGAGACCGCGACGGTCGAGCCCTCCTCGACCCCGAGGAAACAGAACGGGTACGAGCTCGCGTCCGACCATCCCACGGTCGGGATCACGCGCACGCCCCGGCCCTGCCAGAAGGCGCCGCACCACCGGTTGCGGTAGACGTTGAAGAGCTGCAGCGCCAAAGGCATCTCCGGGTGGAGGGAGAAGTCCGGCGTGAGGGCGGCGCCGACGCCCCTAACGTAGGAGAACCCCTTCTCCGGGGTCTTCCACACGGACTCGAAGCGCCTGTCGTCAAAGAAGAAGTGGACGGCGCCCCCGGACAGGGGGTACTCCGTTCTGACCTTCTGGCGGTGGGGGACCAGGTAGGAAGGCTCGAAGGCCTCCGCCTTGAGGAGCGGCACCCCGAGGCCGTCGGCCGACGGGAAGATCTCCCGCTCGGACGGGAGCACGCCGACCATCTACCCTCGACCCCCGGCCACACGCCCATCGGGCGTGCCGTCTTGCTCCAGACGCTCGTCGTCCGGCCGACCGCCCCGCCCCTTGGCGGAGCCACCGCCGCCTATGCCCCCGCCCAAAGAAGACGACACGGCATCAAAGACCACCCCGGCCACGGTAACCGCCTGACGGTATCCCGGCAGGTCTCGCCCATCTCCGGAGGAACTCGACCGGGAACCCGACCCGGAACCTCTGGCGGAGCCGGAGCCTCTGTCGGCGCCACCCCTACCGCCCACCAGCGCCCCCCACAGACCCCACGGAACCGGCCCCGATGCTCTCCACTATGCTGCGCGGTCTTGGGACACTCTCTGCGAGGGGCCGGTGACGCGTTCTCTGCGCACCAGCCACGACCCGAGCTTCGCTGGGGCCGCCCGTCGTCCGGCGAGTCCGGCCGTAGGCGGAGCCAAAGGCGAAGCCGGAGGCCGGCGAAGACGGACGGTAGCGAAGCTGGCCCCACGCGCCGGGGCCACGACCGCCACCGTAGCACCGTTCTTCGCGCCGCCCCCGACCCCCGGTGAAGCACCGATCCACGACGCCCGTCCGGTCCCTAGCTCCGCTGGCGCAACCGACCCCCTCTGCAACAGTCCCGAAGATCCGACCCGAGCCCGACAAAGACCTCCCCATCATCCCGCACCCGTACATCACGAAACCGCCTCCCCGCACCAACCGTCCTCCCATCCCAAAACCTCCCCCACCACCCATCGCATCCTCAAACCCCAAGCTCCATCTCCTCTCCCCCACTCCACCCAAAACCTCTCCCTCCAACCCGACAACCCGCCACCCCAAACCGCCCCCAGACAACCCTCTCCTACACCCCAACATCACCCCGAAATCCCCAAAAAAATCCTCCACCGACACTTCCCGAAAGCCGAAACCGGCCCGGGCGGAGACGCGGTGCTCGCGATCCCGCCTTTTCCCGCCGCCGAAGCGGGATTCGGGCCCGCCGCCGGCGGCGTTTTCGGAGGGGGTTCGGAGGGAGAATCGGAGGGGCCTGGGCGCGTTTTTTCGCGGGGGGTTTTCGGAGGTCCTTCGGAGGGTTTTTGGAGGGGCCGCCCGTCGGTCGTTCACGAGTGCTCCAACGCCTGGTCGGTGAGGTGCGAGACGACCTCGGCGACGGAGGCCGCGACGACCGGCAGGTCGGAATCCTGGCCGGCTTTTAGGGCGTGGTTGACATCGCGCGGGGTGTCGCAGGCGAAGACGATCTGGGCGGTGTCCTTGGCGCCTATGTGGGCGGCCCGGTGGTTGTGATCCTGCACCTTCTTGGCGATGGCCTCCTCGGTTTCCTTGGCCCGCTCGGTCTGCCGCTCGACTATGAAGAGCCGCCCGCAGAAGAGGACCTCGGCGTCGGGCTGGTGGTAGCGGGGCTTCGGCTCCCAGGAGACCGAGTAGCGCTCGTAGGCGCGCCGCTCGTTGCGCCACACCCACGCCGGGGCGGGCCCGTAGCAGACGCCCTCGAGGACGGCGTCCAGCTCGCCGGCGAGTCCCACGTAGAGGTCGTTGGTATCGAGGAAGTGCTGCACGCGGCTCTTCGGCCATCCGGGGTAGGTGGCGTCGTGGAGGCCCATGTCGCGGGCCTCCCTCCTGAACGCCGCCTTCGAGAGCATCCAGATCGAGGTCCGTTCGCCGCTCGGCCTGCGGTGGCCGCGGCGCACGAGCAGACGCGCCGCCTTGAGCCGCCTCATGCGACGCTCGGCGCTGGACGGCGAGGGCTCGCGCGGCAGGTAGTGTTCCTCGTCGCGCCTACCGCCCTTCTTCGAGCCATCGACGGCGTCGGGGTTCAGGGCCGGGAAGTAGACCCTGCCCGTCTGGGGACAGAACCTGCCGGCGACCTGAAAGGTCTCGAGGAGGTCCGTCACGCCGAGGTCCCCGAACACGCCCTCGTCGCGCGGCGTCGGGGTGATCCCATCGTCCCTGCCGGAGGTGTGGCTGATCGTCATGTGGGTGCTCCTTTCGTGGCTCTGGCAGACGGCCCCGGCGGCCCTGCCAGCGGTCTCGCTAACGGCGCTCCGGTCCGATGAGGTGCCGGCGCGAGGCCAGCCGCCTGCCCCTGATGTGCAGCAGCAGGACCGATCCGGCCGCGGCGCCGAAGACGAGGGCGAACGGGAGGCCGTAGGCGACGGTGAGCGGGCCGGGGAGGGACGGGAGGAACCCGACGCCGCCAGCCAGCCAGCCCTCGGAGGCCCCGACGTAGTACCAGAACAGGAGCGCCGCGCCGAGGGCGAACAGGCCGGCCCACTGGAGCTCGACCTCCAGCGCGAACGCGCCGTCGGGGGCCGGCTCCTCCCCGCTCTGCGGGCGGTACGGCTCCGGACGGGACGCGAGCTCGTCGGTCCCCGGACGGCCCTCCAGCAGCGCGTACCAGCGGTCGAAGGCGTCGAAGGCCCCGGCCTCGGGGTTGTCGTCGTCCTCCACCGCCCCGCCCGGCGCGTCGGCGTCGTCCTCGGAAGGTTCTGCCTCCGGCGGTTCGGTTCCGGAGGATTCGGTCCCCGACGGTTGGGCCGCCAGCGGCTCGGTCGTCCGTTCTCGCCGCCCTTTCTCGGGGGCCTCCGGCGGCGCCGACGCGCCCGGATCGGGCGCGGGGACCGGAGCCGGCTCGGGGCTGCCGGCGGCGTCGGTGGGATCGGGCAGCCCGGGCCACGTCTCGGGTCGGTGCGCGCGCCTGAGGAGCCCGGAGAGGACGCCGTGCAAACCTGCCTCGGGCGCGGAGAGGATCCAGGCGTCCAGGTCCTTCGCCGGCCCGCCGGTCCCGTCCTGGGGGACGGTGGCGATCAGGGGCCGTCCGTTCTGGCGGGCGACGAGGAACTCGCAGGCCCTCGCGGCGTGCTGCTCGACGTCGGCCCTGGCGTCGGGTTTAACGTCGAGGTCGGGCACGTAGAGCACCGTCCGGCCGCGGAAGTCCGCGCGGGCGAGCTCCGGGAGCGGCTCCTCCTCGCCCGGGGCGGCCCCCGCCTGGGCCTTGGCCTTCGTGTAGCGCTTGACGCCCTGTATGGCGCCGACGGCGAGGCCCTCCTGGGCGGCGACGATCGCGCCCATCGGGCCCTCGCAGACGGCGACCAAGTCGTCCACCCCGAAGGCCGGGAAGACGTAGAGGTGGTTGCCCCCGTTGCGAAGGGACGTGTACTTGCCGGCCCACGAGGGCACGTCCCCCACGGCCCGGCCTTCCAGCGTGACGACGCGGCCGGTCCGGTCGAAGTACGGGATGAGGAGGAAGTCCCCCCAGAGGGTGAAGCCGAGCTGGGGGCTTCCCCCGTCCCCGTCCGATTCCCGCTCGCGGAACCCCGGGACGCCGCGGAGCTGCTCGCGGGGGAACTCGCGGGCGAGGACGCCCATCGCGTGGCGGGCCCTGCGGCCGGTGATGGACCCGAACCGGCCGAACCGGGCGGTCTGCTCGGCGACGCCGCGCGAGGCCAGGAAACCGACGTCGCGCCCCTCGAGCGGACAGAGCTGCAGCAGGCGCGAGAGGACGGCGTCTACGACGTCGGGCCCTGCGGGAACGAAGGTTTCCGGGTCGGAGGGCCGCAACGCCGGCTCTCGCCGCGCTTGGGCGGCTGCGCGGCCGTCGCGACCGTCGGGGAAACTCGTCCGGTCGCCGGCGTCCGAGGCCGGGTCGGGGATGGAGAGGAGCTCGTAGGAGAGCGCGCAGACGCGCTTGAAGTCCTCGCCGCGGGTCTGGAGCCCTTCGAGGCTGGCCAACACCCCGATCACGTCCGTGCTGGTCTCGACCTCGCAGCCGGCGTTCAGGCACCCCACCGAGCCCTTCGCCCGCTGCAGGGAGAGCTTCGGCTTGCCGCACTTCGGGCACTCCCAGACCATCCTCGAGCCGCTCACCTTGCCCGGCCGCCCCAGGTACGCGGCGAGCAGACGCTCGCCCTCCTCTTTTATGAGGTCGGTGTCGTAGCGGGGGTCGGCGCGCTCGCCCCGGCGCTCGCCCCGGCGCTCGCCGGCGCGCACTTTACTCTGTCCCTATCAGGTAGGAGGCCGCGACCTTCCACGAGCCGCCGGCTTCGCCCCCTTCCCGGATCAGCGGGAGCTCCTGCTCGGCGGGGTTGGGCTCGCCGAAGGCCTCGCCGGCATTCCTCTCGGCGAGCTCTGCCTCGTCGTAGGTGACCTTGAGGGTGACGTGGGCCGTGTCGCCCGACTCCTGCTCGTCGAGGACCTCGACGTCCTCGAGGATGCCGCCGCGCGCCAGGTGGTCGGCGAGGCCGGGCGTGCCGCCGGTCATCTGCCCGACCGGACCTTCCATGGCCGCCCTCAGGTCCTCGGAGTAGTAGGACTCGAGCGTCTCCAGGTCGCCCTCGTCGGCGGCCTCGTAGACGGCGAGCGCGGTCTCCGACGGCCCCGAGAGCCCCGCGCAGGCCGAGGGGACCAGCGATAGGAGCAAGAGCAGCGCCGCCGCGGCGGCGCGGAGGAGCCCGCCGGCGGGCGCTAGCGGTCGTTCATCATGGAGATGACGACGGTGTCCTGCTCGTTCTGGATTCTGGCCCGTCGCTGGGCGGGGGTCTCCGTGCGCGCGACCCTGTAGGCGTTGCGGGCCCACAGCAGCGAGAGCGTCGAGAGGACTATGAAGAAGATCGTGGCCGCGAAGATCACGGGGCGTCACCTCCTGGCCGGCCACTCTACCCCAGTGCGGGGTTCGTACGCAAGGTTCCATAGGCCGCACTCCCTTCCGTCAGGCCGGTCTTGGCACCGGGATGGACTTCAGCACGACGGACTTGGTCATCGTCGCGACGATCCCGGGGGAGGCGGAGTAGCCCGTCAGGGACCAGGCGAGCATGTGCTTCGGGGTGCGCCACACGACGTAGAGCACGACGATGGTGACGATCACGGAGCCTATGACGGAGTCGTTGCCGAGGCCCTCGCCGAAGACGGAGCCGGGGTTGTTGATCATGACGGCGCCGATGGCGAACTCGACGGCGAAGACGAGCGGGAGCGTTGTGCAGGCGATCATGGCCCTCGCCCAGGCGCCCGCGATGTCGGAGAGCCCGGGTGCTGCCCACAGCAGCATCGCCAAGGGCGAGAGGACGTAGAGTTGGGTCTGCAGGATGTTCTTGATGCCGCAGACGAAGACGACGAGGAGCATCATCACGAACGCCGCGGCGTTGGCGATCACGGCCAGGAAGCCCCCCTCGACGCCGCTGTGCGCGGCCGATCCCTGCCCGGTGAGGAACGTCTCCACGGTGCCCTGGCTCACGAAGGACTTGCTCAGGGCTTGGGTAAGGTCGTTGAGCATGCCCATGAGCTCGGGCAGGAACCCGATCATCGCGAAGAAGACGAAGATCTTCGGCAGGACGTTCTGCACCGTGACGTTGGCGTTGTAGGAGGCGCCCTGGTACATCATCAGGTAGCCGACGTAGAGCATCACCAGGACGGCGCCGGGCTTCACGACGTCGGAGAACTTCTCGTAGAAGCCGCCTATCCCGTTCGCGTCGAGGTCCGGGGATTGGAAGGCCTCCTCGGTTATGAGGCGGGAGACCTCCTTGGAGGGTTGCTCCACGGTGACGCCGTAGAGCCACTCGAGTATCGCCTGAAAGGCGCCGACGGCCATGCCGGTGAACCCGCCCGGGTCCTCGGCGAGCCTCTCGGGCTCATCGTCCTCCATCGCGCCCTGCTCGGCCAGGCAGTCCTCGTACTTCTCCATGGCGCCCACGGAGTCGTCCTCGGGCTCCTTGCACCCCGTGGTCCCCCCCGCCGGGTCCTCATCCCCCTCCTGGGTCGATCCCTCGCCGCCGCCGGTCCGCTTCAGGCACTCCTCGTAGGCGTCCCTGGCGTCCATGTAGTTGCCGGCATCGTCGTTGTCGTCCGGCGCGGGAGGCTCGACGCACTCCTCGGGCTCGGTGGCGTTCTCGTTCTGGGCGGTGGGATCGTTGTCGGAGGTCTCCCCGGGCGCGGGCGTGGTGTTCTCGCCCTCCGGCGCCTCGTTCTGCGTCCTCTCCAGGCATTCGTTGTAGCGCTCCAGCGCGTCCATGTAGTTGTTCGCGTTCTCGTTGTCCGACGGCGGGTCGGGCTTCACGCACTCGTCGGGGGTGGTTGCCGTGAGGTTGGCGTCCTGGTCTTCCTCGGGCGAAGACTGCGCGTAGACCCCCGGGGCCAGGGACGTCAGCAGGGCGAAGCCGACGGCCAGGCACATAAGCAGCGCCGGCGCGTACCCTCGGGCGTACCCTCCGCTGTCCCTGCCGCGCGGACGGGGGCGCCCACGGAGGGCTTTCGGAGGGTGAGGCTTGCGGCGGGATCTGGGGCGGGGTCTCGGCATCGCGGGCTCCTTTCGCGGGTCCCTAGAAGAGGCTGTCGAAGAAGAGGTAGATGGAGCCGGCGAGCAGGCCGAAGAAGCCGCCCTTGACGCCGCGGACGATCCAGTCCACGCCCTTGGAGAGGTTGCTCGGCCCGAGCATGTTCGTGGTGATGAACAGGCCGCCGATCACGAAGCAGAGCGTGACGCCGCCGCCGTAGAGGGCCACCGCGAACATCGTCAGGGGCCCCCAGGCGTTGCCGCCGGACTGCAGCAGCGCGAGTGCTGCGACGGAGATCTGCGCCGTGGCAAGCGCCGTTGCGAGCATCACGACACCTCCACGAGCGGCTTCGCGTAGAGGACCCGCCACACCGCGGCCCACCTGCCGAGGACCAGGCGCTGCTCGTAGGTCTTCTCCCCGCTTCCCTCGTCGAGGGCGAAGGTGGCGGTTCCTATCACGCGCTCCGAAGACGTCTCCTCGACCCGGAAGCTCCTGAACAGCGCCGCGTTCTCCACGCCGTACTCGGCGGCCTTCCTGGCGACGAGCTCGGCCGGGTCGGAGCCCGGGCTCTCGGGGCTCTTCCAGAACTCGGGGGCGTCCACGGTCCGGTTCACCTGCTCGAGGTACTCCAGGCGCGCCGACGGGCCACTCCCCTCGAAGTCGTAGGCGGCGTCCACGAAGTGGAAGGCGGCGATCCTGGCCCGGGAGAGGTCGGTCTCCGAGAGCGTCCCGGGGTCCGCGCCCGTGCCCAGGGGGTCGTACGGCGCCGCGCCGTCGTCGGAGGTGTTGCGGGGCAGGCGGGTGCCGGAGGGCCCGCGGCCGCGGTCCCCGCCGTCCTCGGCGCGGTCGACCTCGGCGTAGTCGTCGTCCGCCGGCGTCTCCCGGGACGCCGGCTCGGCCGGCGCCGCCCCGCCCGCGCCGGACGCGTCCGGCGTCCCGCCGTCTACCTCGGGTTCCCCGGCGCCGGCGGCCAGGGAGCCGGCCTCCCCCCCGCCGTCCGGCCGACCGCCGGTTGCGGCGTCGTCGGATCCGCCGCCCCACAGGAGGGCGGCGCCGAAGATGCCGAGCCACACCACCACCCCGGCGACGAAGAGGTACGGGACGAGCCCCAATCGCCCGGCGCGGGGACGGGCGGAGCTGCGCGTGGATCTCATGAGAGGCCTCCCAGGAAGAGGAACAGGACGAGCGCGGCGCCGACGCCGGCCAGGCGCGGGAGCTGCTCCGGCCCCCAGGCCCGGCCGGGCGGTAGCCGGCGGCCGAAGAGGTGGCGGCCCAGGGCCGGCCTCGCGAAGCACAAGACGGCCGCGCCGGGGAGCGCGGCGGCCCCGAGCGCCACCGGCGGGCTCGCGTGAGGCAACGCCGCCAGGACGGCGACTGGGTCGGGCAGCCCGTCGAAGGGAGCCCAGGCCCACTCCCCGGTGAGGAGGAGGGCCGAGGCCTTCGCCGAATACAGCAGCGCGAACGGCCAGGCCAGCCCGACGGCGAGGGCCACGGCGAAGGCCCTGCCGAGCGAGGTCTCCGCCGCCGCCTTGACGGATGCTCCTCGCGTCCCGCGCCTCACCCGACGAGCCTCCGGTAGCCGTTGGGGGTGCCGGCGCCGCTGATGGGTCCGTAGGTGACGTCCCCGCACGGCAGGCACGCGTGGATCATCTGCCCACCACCGGTCGCGATCCCGACGTGGCCGCCGGTCCCGTCGCCGGGATCGGGGAAGACCACGAGGTCGCCCGGCTGGGGCTCGTCCACGGGCTCCCCGTACTCGAGCGTCCCCTGCGGCATGTCCGGCAGCGAGTAGCCGAACTCCCCGTAGACGGTTGTTGTCAGGCACGTGCAGTCCATCGTCTCGCCGGGGACGCAGACCTCGGGGCCGCCGAGGAGGTAGGGGACGCCCAGGTACTTCTCCGCCTTGGCGACGACCTCGGAGCCGGAGCCGGAGGTGGTGCCGCCGCCGCCGGCTCCGCTACCACCACCCTCGGCCCCGCCGGACGCGGAGCCGCCGGCGCTCTCGGGGTTCTCGCAGGCGGGCGCGGGCGCCGTGGACCCGGAGGCCCTCCCGCCGTTCTCCGCGAGCCAGTTCATCATCGGGAACGAGCTGAAGGCCCCGGAGCCAGACTCGGCCCTCTGCCCCGTGGGGTCGTAGAGGCCCAGGTGCAGGCCGCCGCCGCCGACGGAGCCCAGCTTCTGCCCGGCGGAGACGCTGTCGCCCACCCGGACGCCCTTGCCATTGAGGCCCGAGATGAAGACGAGGTCGTCCTCCCGCACCGATCCGACGGAGTAGCCCGCCTCGACCACCACGGACTCCTCCTGGGAGCCGTTGTGCTGGACGACCTCGCCGCCGACTAGGGATCTCACCTCGGTTCCCTCGGAGGCCCGGAAGTCCGTCCCCTCGTTCGTGGACCAGGAGTCGGTGAACGAATCCGGGCCCGCGCCGGATATCGGCATGACGGCCTCGCCGCCGGCTTCGCCCCGCTCTCCGGTGTTGGAGACGGGGACGCCCCCGGAGCCTCCTCCGCCGCCGGCTCCGCCACCGGCTCCGCCTCCTTTGCCCCAGATGCCGTAGTAGACCTCCTCGTCGTAGCCCGTCGGCGCGGTGGGGTGGGTCGTGGGATCGCCGTCCATGAGGCCCTCGGCCGACGAGTCGTGGCCGAGCCTCAGGGCGTGGCCGAACTCGTGGGCGACGCCGGTCATGGGGTAGTCGCCGGAGAGCTCCAAGACGATGCGGCCGTCGGAGTAGGTCATCGCGCCGGTGGCGCCCGGGAGCGCCCCGTCGCCGATCTGGAGGTCCGTCTCCGAGCCGGACGGGGAGGGCTCTACGTTGACGGTGCCTAAAGCGCTCCAGACGTCGTCGGCGTTCTGGACCTCGGCGCCCCACGAGGAGTAGTCCTCGTAGTGGAGGTTGAGATTGTCGTCGACGAGGTCCCAGCTCTGCTCCGCGGCGTAGGCCGGACGCATCCCGAGCGACGGCCCGACGGCGTTACCCATGGCGCTGCCCGCGAAGCCCGCCAGGGTGCGCGCGGGTGCCACGACGTCTTCGGCCGACGGGAGAGCCGTGCCGATAAGCGCGATCTGGCCGCCGCCCCCCGCCCCGTCCATCGAGGCCCGGTACTCGTCGGCCTTGGCGAGGACGTCCCGGACGTACGCTTCGGAGTGGTTGTAGGCGAACAGGGCGCCGTGGTAGTCCTCGGGCGCCCCGGAGTCGCGAAGGTACTTGGCCGCGGAAGGGATAGCGTCCTCCGGGTCCCAGACGTCGGCCGTGCCGTCCCCGCTGGCGTCGTAGCCCAGCGATGCCCACGTCTCCGGCATGAACTGCATCGGGCCCTGGGCGCCGGCGCTGGAGGTGTCCATAGCGGCGCCGTGCTCCGTCTCTATGTAGCCGACCGCCGCGAGGATCGCGACGTCCAACCCGTATTCCGAGGCGGCGGAGGAGTAGAGCTCCATGTAGTCGGCTGGGATGCCGTCGATGGTGCTGCCAGCTTCGCTCCCGCCGCCGGAGCTCGTGGGGACCTCTTGGGAGGCGAGGTTGTCGCCGGGCGAGGCGCAGTCTTGTTGGTTCAGGGTGTGCTGGGCGCCGGCGGTGACGATCGCCGCCGTGATGGTGCCGGCCACCGTGGCGGCACCGAGGGCCGCCAGGATGGCGCCAGAGAGGCCGCCGGAACCGCCCGTCGCTGCCATCCTTAACCCTCCTCCCGCCGAGGCGTTGGCCGGCGTCTCAAGTTAGCGCCGGGCCCTCTCGCTCTTGGCAGCGTTGCCCGAGCGGCGCGGTGTGCGCGCCAGCCGGGCCGCGAGGAGCCCCGAGCAGACGAGCAGCGTCCCGGCCGCGAGGGAGGCCACCGACGCGCCGCCCGTCTCGGGCAGCGTGGTTATGGGCGCGGCCCCCGCGGGGACGGGGGGCGCCGAGGTCGTGGGGACGCTCGCGTCGTCGGCGGGAAGCTCCGCCGACGCCTCGACCGGGACCTCGGCCGGCGACTCAGCGGGGGCGTCGGCGAGCTCGCTGCTGCGGACCCGCGGCTCGCGGGCCCCCTCTTCCCGGATCTCGGGCTCCTGGATCTCCTCTTCTTGGACCTCCGGGTCCTGGACCTCGGGCTCCTGAACCTCGGGCTCCTCGGTCGGGGCGGGCTGCGTCGGCTCGGACGCGGCCTCCTCGTACTGGTCCTCGGCCGCGCTAGGCGCCGCGTCCTCCGTCTCGGCGTCCTCCGGGCGGGCCGCTTCGCCGGCGTACTGGTCCTGCGTCGGGGCGTCGTCGGAGGCCGCGTCCTCCGGCGAGGAATACGTCTCCCCGGACGCGGAGATCTCCGGCTCTGGAGGCGAGTCCGCGGGGACGGGCTCGGCGTCGCCGGCGTCTTCGGCCCACAGCCCGACGCCCCCGTCCTGGGCGGCCTTCTCGGCGGCTGCCAGGCAGCGCTCGTACTCGTCGTTGGGCGGGATGATGAGCAGCTCGCCCATGCCCTCGCGCAGCAGCGTCTCGTTGAACAGGACCGGCTCGCCCCGCTCGTCCTCGGTCCACAGGTAGGCGAGGGTCCTGCCGTAGTCGTCCTCGGGCTCGGTGCCGATCTCCAGCTCGACGGGCTCGCCCTCCAGCTCGGAGGCGGTGAACCCGGAGGCCTCCTCGCCGCCCGGCTCCACCGGCTCGCCGGGGTCCACGGTCTCCGGGGTGTCCACGCCGATCAGGCGCACGGCGCCCTCGGGGGTCTCGACGGTGTCGCCGTCGATGGTCCGCTCGACGGTGGTCGTCGTGGTCTCCCCCATCGGACCTTCGACCGCGCACCCTTCGTCCGGGTCTCCGGTGGCAGCGGGATCGGGCTCGGGCCCTGCGCCGGACTCCTCGACGACGTCCGTGGTGGACCCGGTCGTCGTCTCCGTCGTCTGCGACCGTGTACCATCGCCGCCCTCCCCGGAGGTGGTCGATTCGTGCACGGTCGATTCGAGTACGGTCGATTCGCCGGCTTCGTCCTCGGAGCCGTCCCCGCCTTCGTACTGGTCTTCGGAGGGCTCGGCCCCCGTGCCGTCTTCGGAAGCGCCGGAGCTGCCGTCGCCGCCGTCGGCCGGGTCGTCGCCCTTCTTGGCCTTTCCTTCCTCGCAGTCGCCCACGACGACGTCGCCTGCCTTGGCGCAGCCGTCGCCGGCGAAGACCTGCCCGCCGTTGATGGAGACGCTGTCCTCGCCGACGTCTATGCCGGACGTGGTCTCCTGGGCGTAGGCGCCGCGGGGGACACAGAGGGAGAGCAGCATGGCGAGGACCGCGGCGGCGATCGCCACAGCGAGCATGCCGGCGAAGGCGCGGGAGGCGGGATTTGTGTGGGCCGTGGTGCTCCTAAAGCTCTTCATCGTCCTCCTCGGGAGATGGTGTGGTCGGTCATAGTTCGGGCCGGCGGCCAGAGACCGCCGGCGGGGGCCGGTTGCGGACGGTCCCCGGGCCGGGGGCGGGTTTGCAGCCCCGCCCGC
This sequence comes from uncultured Rubrobacteraceae bacterium, assembly GCA_902805985.1. Classification (GTDB taxonomy): domain Bacteria; phylum Actinomycetota; class Rubrobacteria; order Rubrobacterales; family Rubrobacteraceae; genus Rubrobacter_D. Next base: position 339 of record CADCUW010000322.1, on the reverse strand, counting down.
GCGGCCACTGCTAACGGAACACCCCCTTCAAGGCCTTGCCCGCGCCGCCCCCGGCGGACCCCGCTCCGAGGGCGCCGCCTCCGCCGGCAGCGCCTCCGCCAGCGACAAAGCCGCCACCGCCGGCGCCGTTCGCGGCAGCACCGTTTCCGACGAGACCGGTCCCGCCCGCGCCCGCGCTGCCCGCGAAGCCGTCGAAGCCACCGCCCGCGCCGCCACCTCCTCCGGCGAACCGGACGGGTTGGGGCTTCTGGTAGGCGGGGTCCGCGATCACGGGCTCGACGGGCTGCGGCTGCGCCCACTGGCGCGCCGGGCTTCGCCGGGCCGGGAGCTGTGGCTCGA
>CADCUW010000321.1 GCA_902805985.1 uncultured Rubrobacteraceae bacterium | reverse complement strand
TGCTCTTGCTCAGGATCTCTGGCAAGCGGACCCTCTCCAAGATGAACGCGTTCGACTTGGTGGTGACCGTCGCCTTGGGCTCCACGCTGGCGACGATCCTGCTCTCGAGCGCCGTCGCCCTCGCGGAGGGGTTGCTCGCCTTCGTCGTGCTGATCTTTCTCCAGTTCGCCGTGACCTGGCTCTCGACGAGGACGTCCACCGTCCGGCGGCTGGTCAAGAACGAGCCGAGACTGATGGTTTACGAAGGGAAACTCCTGCCCGACGCCTTGCGGGCAGAGCGCGTGACCGTAGAGGAGATCGAGGCGGCGTTGCGGCAGCAAGGCATGGCCGACCTGGAAGACGTCGGTGCCGCGGTCCTCGAGACAGACGGAAGCGTGACCGTGGTCCCACGGTCCGGCCTCGGAAGGGGCTCCGCTCTGGGCAACGTGGTCGGGAAGCCACCGGACCCTGAGAAGGGTGTGAGCTAGCCTCCCCGCTACCATCTTCGAGTTCTCGGGTAGGCCTCGGAACGCACGTTCTCGCCCGCGCCTATTGCCTACCACGCGAGGCACCACCTCCCGAGCCTGCTCTTGTGGTGGCAAGATGTCTCGAGCGGGGTGCTAACGTCCGTGGGTAAACGGTAAAACCCTTGTTCGGTTTCTCGTAGGAGCTTCTTCGAAAACTCGTGCTTCGGGCCGTCGTTACCGATGCTCCTTGACCAGCCGGAAGAAGACCTCGTCGAAGGAAGGCGTCGGCAGGTTTACGGATCGTACCTCCGCCCCGTCGAGCGCCTCCATCACCGGCGGAAGCGCCGCGTCGGCGTCCTGCGAGATCAGGCGCACGTGGCTCACCGCTTCCCCGGCGCGCTCGTCGGGGCGGATCTCTATCACGTGGCCTACGGACTCTACCGCCTTCAGGCAGTCGCCGATGTGGCCGGGGTCGCCCGCCAGCGTGAGCTGCACGACCTCGCCCCCGAAGGCCTGGCGCTTGAGCTCTCGGGGCGTCCCGACCGCGACGAGCCGCCCATCCACGAGAAAACCTACGCGGTCGCAAAGCTCTGCCTCCCCGACGTACTGGGTGGTCACGAAGATGGTGCGCCCACCCTTCCGGATCTGCTCGAACTCCTTCCAGAAGCGGCGGCGGAGGGTGGGATCGAGGCTCGCGGTCGGCTCGTCGACGAAGAGCAGTTCCGGCTCGTGGACGACGGCCGCCGCGAGCTGGAGGCGGCGCCGCATGCCTCCGGAGATGTTCCTCGCCGCCTTGCGCCGGTGCTCCCAGAGCTCTACGAACTCGAGGACCTCCTGCACCCGACGGCGCCGTTCTGCGCCCCCGAGGTCGTAGAGGCCGGCGACGAAGTTCAGGTTCTGCTGCACGGAGAGGCTGTCGTAGAGCACGAAGCCCTGGGGCATGAAGCCGACCCTGCGCCGTTCCTCGTCCTTGAACTCCGACGGGGGGCTGCCGAGCACCTTGACTGTTCCCTCCGTTGGCGTGAGGGACCCGGTCAGGATCCTGAGCAGGGTGCTCTTGCCCGCCCCCGAAGGACCGACGAGGCCGAAGATCTCGCCCCGCGCGACGGAGATGTCTACGCCCCTGAGGATCGCCGTACCGCCGAAGCGTTTCGTCAGGTCCTTTGCCTCTATGGCGGCCATCCCTACCGTCACTTGCGCCCGGTCAGGTACCGCGCCGCGCCCAAGGTTACGGCCGCCATTAGGAGGAGCGGGATGAGGTCGGATGCCGCGATGCCCTGGCCCCGGATCATAACGTCCTGCAGCGCCCTGATGCCGTAGCTGGCGGGCAGCAGGTAGGAGACGCCGACGGCGGGCTGGTCCATCTGGTCGAGTGGGAAGAGGAAGCCGGCGAAGAAACCGCTCGCGATGAGCAGGAGCATCGAGACCTGAACGGCCTGGAGCTCGCTCCGGGCGAGCGCCGAGACCACGAACCCCAGGCCCAACGACGCGACCGTGAGCAGCAGCATCGCGACGACCAAAAGAGAGAAGCCTCCCTCCACGGGCACCCCGAGAAAGCCCGCGAGCGCGGCCGCCACGGCCGCGTTCGTGCCGAGCACCAGCGCGCAGTAGGCGAGGAACTTGCCGGCGAGCAGCCGCCCCGGGCCCAAAGGAGAGACCTCGAAAAACTCGTACGTTCCGCCCAGGCGCTCCTTTATGAGGCAGAGGGATCCGAGGCTAACGGCAATGTGCTGCACGAGGACCGCGAGCACCGCGGGCGCGTAGAAGCCCACGACCGGAGGCGGGGAGGCCAGGTTCTCCGCCTGAAGGGCGAAGGGGTTAGCAAGCACCCGGGCGGGGACCTCGGCCGGCAGCGCCCCAAGCGCCTGTTGCAGGGAGGCCAGGTCTTCGCGCAGCCCGGACAGGCCGCTCCGCTCTTCCAACTCCTCGGCCCCCGCCTGCTGCGCCTCCCGCACCTCCCCGAGGGTCCGCTGGGCTGCATCGATTCGCTCCAGGGCCTCGGAGACCTCCGGGTCCTCCCCGGGCCTCAAGGCCTGCCAGGCCCTCCCCGTATCCTCCAGGTTCGCCAGGGCCTCGTCCAGCTCCGCGGTCGTAGAGAGGGCCTCCTCGGAGGCGAGCGCCTCGGCCGCGGCGCTGCCCTGGTCGAGGCGGCGGTCGAGGACCGAGATACGCTCCTGCGCCGAGCGGAGGTTCCCGATCTCTTCCTCTATCGCGGCCTGCACGAGGTTCTGGTTCAGGTCGAGGACGAGGCTGTAAGAGCGGCTCGGCACCCTGGTCCCGAAGACGGGGTTTATCGTGTTGTAGACGACGCGCAGGACCGCCTGGCTCCCCCCGGCCACGGTCCCGAGCGGCCGGTCGGGCACGACGATGACGGCGTCGACCTCGCCCTCGAGGAGCCTCTCCCTGGCCGCCTCCAGATCGTCGGTCGTGCCGACGAACTGCGTGCGGGCTGTGAACTCCCCGCGGAACCGCTCGAAGAGCCTCGCCCCTTCGCTTCCCGGCTCGACCACCACGAGGGCGCGCGGCCTTAGGATGTTCTCAACGTCCAGGCTCAGGCCGAAGGTCGTCATGATCAGGACCGGCCCGACGAGCAGGAGCAGGAGCAACTGCGGCTGGCGTACCAGTTCCCAGAGCTCCTTCACCATCACGGCCCGCGTCCTCAAACGTGCCTCCGATCTGGTCCGCCTCCAGGCGTCCGCGTCACCATGTCGCGCCACTCGTAGCAAACAGGAGTCGCCGCAGAGACCCCCGAACCGTCTCAAGGAGTGTATAGACCACCATGCAGGCGCCTCCACGGTTCCGGGTGAAACGTTAACCGTTCCTTTACCGCGCCTTAACGTTTGGGCGCCGGCCAGTTGCGCCAGAAGGCGGGCACAACATGTGGGAAACCGCCCTCACTCCTACTTGGGTGCATCTTTGCGCGCCCCTAACGACGCTTTACGGCCCCTTCACGGCTCCTTCACATCCGGCAGGTAGAAAGCAGGGGATCGGCGCGAAGGCCGATCTTAGGCCGCCGGGGTCCGGCGGCCTGCGCGTGAACGCGAGTTCTGACGAAAGGAGAAGGTTTGAGAACTAAAAGCAGCGTCGAGGGGATAAGCGCCGCCAGATCCAGAGGCTTGACCACCGTGTGGGCCTTGTTGCTGGCCATGGCGATGGCCGTCCTGCTCGCCTCGTGCGGCGAGAGCGAGGCGGCCGACACCGAGACCGCCGACGCCGACACCCGGGCCTACGACTACGGCACCTATGCCGAGTGGGACGCCGACAGCAGCGACGAAGTTGTGGAGGGCGAGTTCTACGGCGGCGTCTACGAGAGCTGGGACGAGAACGACAGCGGGTACATCGACGACGACGAGTTCGACGCCGGCGTGAACGCGTACTACGAAGACTACGACTACGACGAGTGGGACGCCGACAACGACAACGAGTTGGACGAAAGCGAATTCGAAGAGTCCGTAGCGGACACCGGCGTCTACGACGACTGGGACGCCGACAACGATAACGCAATAACCGAGGACGAGTTCAATAAGCAGACCTCCTGATCCTCACTGGATCGAGAGCCAGAATCAGGGACCCACGACGCGGACGGGCTTCGTATGGAGCCCGTCCGCGCGTCTTTCTAACGCTCCCGTGGCTCCCGCGCGGATCGCGCGAGCCGGAAGAGGCCCCCGCATGAACGGGTCGACGTTCTAAGGGCCCCTACAGGTCGGCGAACTTGTAGCCGGCGCCCCTGACGGTGAGGACGAAGCGGGGGTTCGTCGGGTCCGGCTCGACCTTCTTCCGGATGTGCTGGACGTGCACGTCGGCAGCGCGCGCCTCGCCAAAGAAGTCCCCGTCCCAGAGGTGGCGCATGATCTGCTCTCTGGAGTAGACGCGACCCGGCGAGGAGGCGAGCAGCGCCAAGACCTCGAACTCCTTGGCGGTCAGGGAGACGGGTTCGCCCCCGCTCTTAACCTCGCGCCGCAGCAGGTCCACCGCGAAGCCGGGAAACTCCAGCCTCTGTGTCTGCTCGGAGGCCGAGGAGTCGATGCGCCGGCGCCTCAGGTGGGCCCGCACCCGGCTCACCAGCTCCCTGGGCCTGAAGGGCTTGGTGACGTAGTCGTCGGCGCCGACCTCCAGGCCCACCACGACGCTCGTTTCGTCGTCGCGGGCGGTCAGCATGATCACGGTCGCCGCCTTGTTGGGGCAATCGCTCGAACGGAGCTCTCGGCACACATCGACCCCGTCCATGCCCGGCAGCATGACGTCGAGGACGACGAGGTCGAAGACCTCGGAGCCGCATAGTCGCTCTAGCGCCGCCTCTCCGGTGGGGGCCGCGGTTGTCTCCATGCCCTCTCGCGAGAGGGAGTGCTCGACCACGTCGCGCACCGCCGGGTCATCCTCGACGACGAGTATCCTGCTCATATCATCCTCCTCCGTCTCGTGGCGAGTCGTCCTGGGGCAGCGTGATCTCCACCCGCGTCCCCGAACCGCTTTCGGAGCAGATCGAGATCTCCCCCCCCATCCGCTGCACCAGCTCCTTGCAGATCGGCAACCCCAGCCCGAAACCGCCGGACGCGTCGCCACCCCGGTAGAAGCGCTCGAAGACGTAGGGCAGCTCCTCCTCCGGGATGCCGGCACCGTCGTCTTCGACGGCGATGGTGCCGCCGTCAGCATCCAGCCGCACCTCGTCGCCTTCGGCCCCGTGCTGGATGGCGTTGTTTGTCAGGATCAGGAGGGCCTGCTCGAGCCACTCCCTGTCGGCGATGACGCGTCCCCCGGCGCCCTCGACGCGGACCGAGAGGCCAGCCCGCTCGGCGAGCGGCCCCATGCGACCGGCTGCCTCGCGCACGGCCCGTCCCGTGTCCAAGGGCTCCGGTTCCGGCTCACGCCCGTCCGAGCCCGTGCGCGCCAACTTGAGAAGCGTCTCGGAGAGCCTTTGCATGCGGCCCGCTTCGGAGTGGATGTGGTTCAGGAAGCGGCGACGGAGCTCCTCGTCCTCGTCGCCGGTCAGCAGGAGCTCGGAGGCCCCGAGGATGGTGGTAATGGGGGTTTTCAGCTCGTGGGCGGCGTTGGCGAGGAAGCGCTGCTGGTTCGCCTCCAGACGCCGTCCCTCGGAGAGGTCCTGCATGACCACGAGCACGCCCCCCTTGTGGTCGTCGAAGGCGGACATCCTTTCGAGGTAGAGTCGTAGGAACGTCTCATCGCCCCGCACCCTGGCCTCCCCGCACTCGCCCTCCTCTGCGCAGCGGGAAACGGCCCGGGGCAGGTCGAGGTCTTCCCACGGGTCGGGCAGCTCCTGGGGTTCCCAGATGTCCTTAACCCGCTCCTGCGTCATGCCGAGCAGTTTGCGCGCCGTCGGGTTTGCGAACATGACCTCGCCCTCGAGGTTGGTGGCGAGCACGCCCTCGCCGAGGTTGTTTATGACGGCGTCGAGCGTCTCGTTTCTCTCTTCGAGTTGCACGAAGGAGTCCTGCAGCTTCTCGGCCATAGCGTTGAACGACTGGGCCAGGTTGCCCAGCTCGTCGTTGAAGCCCGGCTCTATGCGCGAGGAGAGGTCGCCCTGCTCGATGGCCTTCGCCCCGAGCGTCAGGCGCTCGACCCTGCGCGAGAGAAGGGTTGCGAGCAGCAGCATCAGGCCGCCGCCGAGTACGGAGGCTATGGCCGCCGCCTCCAAACCGCTGCGCAAGAAGAGCTGGTATGCCGTCGTCTGCGGCTCGTCGGAGGCGAAGATCACGCCCCCCGCGGAGACGCCGTCCCGGACGACGGGGGCGACGGCCACGCTCACGGTGTCGCTGCGGCTGGTCATCCGGTCGCCGCGGGCGGCGGACTCGACCATCTCCGGCGTGGGCTCGAAGCCCCCGACGTCGCCCCCGCGGGCCACCACCGTGCCCGAGGTGTCGACCACGATCGCCTCCCCGCCCGTGGAGTCCGAGGCGAGCTTCAGCTCGTCGCCAAGGACGGGCCCGCCCTGCGCCCCCGAGACCGCATCTGCCGTGGCCGCCGCCTGGCTGACGACCAGGCTCTGGGCGGAGTCGGAGAGCCGCCCCCTCACGGCCGGCACGCCGTAGATGAACATCAGGGCTATGGAGAGCAGCACGATGAACACGGCCGCCAGCGGCATCCATATGCGAAACCTCAACCCCACGCGCAGATTCTATACCCACGCTAGGGGCCGTTCCTCGTCAAAGCCCTCGTCACGATCGGGAAACCTCGTATCTTGGCCAAACCTTTACCGAAACGCAACGACCCTTTACCGGAGGCTAACGGTGCCGGCGAACAATTGGTAAGTCGGGCGGGCGAGGACCGTGGAGGTGCGGAGATCGTGAAGAATTCGCGGGGCCGGGGTGTTCGCTGGGGTGCTGTGGCTCTGGGTTGGATCGTGGCCAGCGCCGCCGGCGTGCTCTTGAGCCCCGCCTTCCGGTTCCTCTACGGTGCCGTCGCCGGGCCACCGGCGGAGCGGGGCGAGTTCACCGCGACGATCGTCGCGATCTCCCTCGTCTCCGGTTTTGTCGCGTACCTGCTCGGCGGCTACGTGGCCGGCAGACTCGCGGGGGTGTCCGGGGGGGTCAACGGCGCCATGACGGCCGTGATCGGCCTCGCCGTCGGCCTGGTGCTCACGGTGGTCCTGGCCGCCTTCGGCGTGCTCTTCTCCGAGGGCGTGACCGTGCCGCCGGCGGGCTTCGGGTTCGCGGGCGCGGCCCTCCCGGCGGGGTTGCTGCTCTTCCTGGCTAACCTCATGGGCGGCTACGTGGGCGGCAAGCTCGGCGAACCGCCGGACGCCTGATCGTATCCCGGAACCGGAAGGAGATCCGACACGGTGCTGCGCGAAACGAAGATGCTCGAAGGCTGCCTAGTTCGGGCGGAGAACGGCCCCGCGGGGCGGGTCGTCGGCGTCCTCTTCGACGACGAGACCTGGGGCGTGCGCTACCTGGTCGTCGACACCGGCGGCCGGCTGCCGGGAGAGCGGGTCCTGATGCTCCCCGGCTTCGTCGAGGGGGTCAACGAGGCTATGCCCGCCAACGTCGAGGTGGGCCTCACCCGCGAGCAGGTCTGGGAGAGCCCGCCCGTCGGGGCGGACCGTCCCGTCTCCGCCCGACAGGAGGCGGACTACTACGCTTACCTTGCCACCGCCCCCTATTGGGGTAGCGCCGTGCCGGTCTTCCCGCTGTACGTCGACCCACAGGTCGGCAGGGAGGAAGAGGGCGATCCGCACCTCAGGAGCGCGAAGGAGGTGCGAGGCTACGCGGTCCGCAGCGGGGACCGCTCGATCGGGCACGTCGAGGACCTCGTCTACGACGATCGGCATTGGGAGATCCGGTACCTAATCGTGGACACGCGCGACTGGCTGCCGGGCAAGAAGGTGCCCGTTTCTGTCGACTGGGCCTCGGGGGTCAGCCCGTTCGACGGGCGGGTCGAGGTGGATCTGACGGCCGAGGAGATCCGGTCCGCGCCCGGGTGGGAGCCCGGGACCGTCATAGACCGCCGCTACGAGACGGAGTTGCATGTCCACTACGGCCGGACGCCGTACTGGGTCCGGCAGCAAACTATCTGAACCTGCGGGAGGAATGAGGCATGAGGAAAGCAACCGTCGTACTGGTCGCGCTCGCCATGGCAGCTGGCGGATGCGGGGGGAACGGACCATCCGCGGCAGAGGAAGCGCCGGTGATGAGCGGCGAGGAGACGACCTTGAGTCCCAGAGAGCTCAACGACGGGGAGACCACGGGGGAACTCCCCGAGAAGGAGCCCGTCCGCCATGACGAGACGACGGCAAGCTAGGCATAACAGTGCAAGAACGACAGGAGGATCGCATATGACAAAGACGTTCTTGAACGCGAGATCGCGTCGAGTGCTAGGGAGAAAGGTGGTGGTTTTGCTAGCGACGGGTCTGCTGACCGTGGGCATGCTCGCTACGGGATGCGGGAGCGGCGAGGCCTCACAGAAGCCTTCGCAGGAAGCCCGTGGTGAGGCGTCCGCGACGAGCGCCGCTTCGTACCCCGTCCCGGAGGTTGCCCGGGAGATCGAGCCCAGCGTGGTGCAGGTAAACGTCTCCTCCATCCAGACGACGCCCTACGGGCCGCAGGAGGCAGAGGGCCTCGGCAGCGGCGTTATCTACCGCGAGGACGGCCACATTATCACCAACGCCCACGTGGTCCGGGGCGCCCGCACGGTGAACGTGGCCTTCGCCGACGGGTCCGTCGAAACCGGCCGCGTGGTTGGGGCCGACCCATACACGGACATAGCGGTTGTAAAGGTGGACCGTAACAACCTCCCCGCCGCGGACTTCGGGGGCGGCGACCTCGACCTCGGGCAGCTTGCCGTTGCCATGGGCAGCCCCTCCGGGTTCCAGTCCACCGTGACCGCCGGCATCATAAGCGGCCTCAACCGCGAGGTACCGCCGGAGATCACGGGCGGCTCGCAGGAGACCGCGCTCGTGGACCTCATCCAGACGGACGTGGCGATCTCCCCGGGCTCCTCCGGCGGGGCGCTCGTGGACCGGAACGCCAACGTGGTGGGCATCAACGTCGCCTACCTGCCGCCCGCCCAGACGGGGGCCGTCAATATAGCCTTCGCCATCCCCGCCGCAACCGCCACCGACGTGGCGGACCAGATCATCGAGAACGGCAGGGCTGAGCACCCCTACCTCGGGGTCTCCCTGGTCGACCTGACGCCGGAGGCCGCGCGTGAGCTCGGCACCTCCGTCGAGTCCGGCGCCATCGTTACGGACGTCGCGCCCGGCGGCCCGGCCTCCGACGCGGGCATAGAGCCCGGTGGGGTGATCATCGCCGTCGGTGGCGAGAAGGTGACCAGCACCGGGGATCTTCTCTCGGCGCTGCGCCGGTTCGACCCCAACGAGCCCGTGGAGATCACGGTCGCCTGCGACGGCAACGCCCGGGTGTTCACCGTAGATCTCGAGGAGATGAGGTAGCCGATGCAGGCGAACGAGACACAACCTAGTCTGAGGCTGAGCGCGGGACGCCTGCTGTCCGTTATCGCTCTGGTCTTCTGCGTCCCGCTCGGGGCCCTGTTCGTCTCGGTGGCAACGGGCGCGGTGGGGGTCTTTCTCGGGATCACCAGCTACGCGCTGGGCGCCAGGAGGCTCGGCATGCTCGCCGTCGTTCTGTGCACGGCCGCGATGTTTGTCGGCCTCCTCGTCGGCCAGGGCGTGATCCCCGGCGATGCCTTTGACCGCGCGGTGGATGGCTGGTTCCGCAACATGCCCACCGAGCGTTTCACAGAAGACTGATCGGATGAGTCCCAGGGACCGGCATCGACGCCCGTCGGCACCACCGGCGGGCGTCCTCCTCTGGAGAGGCAAGACGATGCTAAGCCAGCCCCGAGGCGCCCCGCTCCGGACGTTGGCGACGCTCCTGGTGGTGCTGGTGCTGGCGGTGGCCTGCGGTGCCGGCGGGGGGGATTCGACCAGGAAGCCTGGGGAGCCCGCCGAAGGGGATGCGCAGGAGACCAACCCCGCCCAGGGAACGAGTGTCGAGGACGAGGCGGAGCCGGAGGGCGGCGAGGGCGCCTTCGTGGCCTCGCGCGCGAGCAGCGGCGGGGAGGTGGGGGCCGCGGACCGGATAGAAGATGTGCGGTTCCAGATCTTCGATGGCTACGAGCGCCTGATCGTGGTTTTCGGAGGGAAAGACGGACAGGCCGGTGTCCCGCGATGGACCGTCGAGAGCCCGGAGGAAGGGGGCTACGTCCGCCTCCGCTTCCCCGGCGTCGAGCCGACGCGTGTCGCGCACAGAGATTTCGTCGGCTCCACGCTCACCGAACTTTACGTCGTCCGGGACCGCGGAGGCGGGCTCTTCGCGGACGTCTTCGCCACGCACGAGTTCCGCTACCGGGTGACGAAGTTGCCCGAACCCGGACGCCTGGCGTTGGACCTTCGCGGGGTCCCCGAGGAGATCAGTTTCCCCCCGACCACGGGCGACAGATCGGTGGTTCTCCAGCCTCGCGAGGCGGAGGAGGTCGAAAGCCCCATCGACGTGAGCGGCTACGCCCGGCCCTTGGAGGGCCAGGTGACCGTCTCTTTGCTCGATCGCGAACGCGACGTGCTCGCCTCGACGATGGTTCGGACAGACGATCGGACCCCCGCCTGGGGCCGTTTCGAGGCCACGCTGGAGTTCTCCGGCTACGAGGGCCTGGCGACGCTGCGCGTTGGCGGCCGGGACCCCAAAGGCGGCTCCTTGGTCGGCACGGAGACGGAGATCTTGCTCGAGAGCTCCGGCCCGGGGTGATGCCCGGCAAACGTTAACCGTTTCTTTACCACGGGCTTGCCGTAACTAACGTTCGCCACGCACGCGGAGCCTAGGATCCGGTCAGAGACTCGACGAGCGCCCGCCGAGGGGCGCGGCGCGGAAAGGGGCATCATGCAACACCGCGATTCGCCCAAGAGGAAACCCGTGCGGGTACCACCCGTGCGGGTACCGGGGGGAAGGGTTAGCCGGAAGGGCTTCTTGAAGGTCGGCGGCTCGGCCCTCGCGGGGGCGGCGCTGCTCGGGGTCGCTGGCTGCGGCGGTTCGGGGAACCAGAACAGCTCCGGGGCAACCGAGTTCACTTTTTCCTTCGGGCCGGACAACTCCGGGAGCCTCGAGGAGATCGTGCGCCGCTTCAACAAGAAGTTCGAGGGACGCTACAGGGCGAACTACCGCGTGATGGCCGCCGACACCGGCCAGTACTTCAACCAGGTCAAGACCGAGTTCCAGGCCGGAGGCGGGGAGATAGACCTGATCGGCGGCGACGTCGTATGGCCGGCCCAGTTCGCCGCGAACGGCTGGATCGAGGACCTCTCCGACCGCTTCACCGAAGAGGACCGCAAGGCCTTCCTGCCGGCCCCCGTCGAGTCTTGCACCTACGAGGGCGCGGTGTACGGCGTGCCGTGGTTCACCGACGCCGGGATGCTCTACTACAGGAAGGATCTGCTGGATAACGCGGGCTTCTCCGATCCCCCGAAGACATGGGAGGAGCTTAAAGAGCAGGCGACAAAGATCACGGGTGAATCGGACGCCGAGGACGGGTTCGTCTTCCAGGCGGCGGAGTACGAGGGCGGCACGGTCAACGGCCTCGAGTACATCTGGACCCACGGGGGCGACGTGTTGGCCGGACAGGACCTGAACGACGTGATTATAGACGGTACGCAGGCGATAGCCGGCCTCTCTACCGAGCGGAGCATGGTCGAGAGCGGGGTCGCCCCCCGGGCGGTCTCGACCTACACCGAGCAGGAGTGCCAGGCCGCCTTTTTGAACGGCCGGGCCGTCTTCTGCCGCAACTGGCCCTACATGTATGCGCTCGCCGGCGAGCAGGGACAGTCCAACATCGGGCCCGACCAGGTCGGTGTGGCGTCCCTGCCGGTTGCCGCCGGGCAAGAGGAGAGCTTCAGTGGCCTCGGCGGCTGGAACTTCTACCTGAACGCGACCTCCTCCGAGGAGGAGAAGGACGCGGCCTACGAGTTCGTCAAGTTCGCCACCTCCCCCGAGCAGCAGAAGTACCGGGCGCTGAACGGCTCGTTCCTGCCGACCCTCGAAGAGCTCTACGACGACGAGAAGCTGGTGGAGAAGGTCCCCGTCATAGACCTCGGGGAGTCCGCGATAAAGAACGCCCGCCCCAGGCCCCTCTCCCCGTACTACTCGGACATGTCGCTCGTGATGGCCGAGCAGTTCAACGCCTGCGTCAAGGGCAGCAAATCGCCCAAGGAGGCCGCGAATACGCTGGACGACAGGCTGCAGGAGATCGTGGATCAGGCCTCCTGACGGGGTGATCGCGGCCGATGCGATCGCAGAACGCAAACGCCGGAGATTGGCGGGCTTCTGCCCAGGGTAGGAGGCCGGCGGACGCTACGGTGAGGAGTGACCCGACGGGGATGGCGAACGTCTACGCTGCCAGGGGTGGGTTACAGTCGAGACGGGTGTGACGTCGGCTTTACTGTCGCTCGCCTTGGTGGCTGGGTTGTCGCTCGTCCACCTCTTCTCCGGCGGGATGCATTTCCTGAGCGCCTCCCCACGGAGCCGCTGGCTATCCGCGGCGGGCGGCGTCTCCGTGGCCTACGTCTTCGTCCACCTCATGCCCGACCTCGCCGAGGAGCAGGAGACGATCCGCCGGGCACCGGGGGAGACGTTCTCCTTTCTCGAGTACCACGTCTACCTCGTGGCGCTCGCCGGGCTTGCTGCTTTCTACGGACTGGAGCGGGCCGCAAAGCTCGCGCGCGGGAGAAGGCGGCTGACGGGCAGGGTCGACGCCACCGGGCCGGGCGTCTTCTGGCTGCACGTGGGCTCGTTTGGACTGTACAACGCTCTTATCGGCTACCTGATACTCCACCGCGAGGAGCCGGGGCTCGGCAGCCTCGTCCTCTTCGCCTTTACGATGGGGGTCCACTTCGTCGTGAACGACTTCGGGTTGCGCGAGGACCACAAGGGCGCCTACGACCGGGCCAGGAGGTGGGTGCTGGCGGCGGCGGCGGTGGCGGGCTGGGCCGTGGGGCTCGTGTCCAAGACCTCGGATGCCGCCCTGGCCGTGCTCTTCGCCTTTTTGGCAGGCGGCGTGGTGATGAACGTGCTCAAGGAGGAGTTGCCCGAGGAGCGCGAGAGCCGGTTCTGGGGCTTCGCGCTGGACGCCACCCTCTACTCGGTCGTGCTGCTGCTAGCCTTCTAGGGAGGCCCCATCGGGAGGCCCCATCGGGTACGCGGGGGTGCCCGGGCGCTCTGAAGACGCGGGAGGATCGGCATGGGAACAGGTGACGCGGGGGACGGGCGGCCGAAGGAAGATCGTCCATGGAGGGAAGAGATGCGGGAGCGGCTGGACCGCTACCTGGACGTGCCGCTCGCCCTCGCCTCGGTGGTGATGGTCCTCGTGGCCGTGCTGGAGCTTAGCGGGGAGGTGGCGGGTCCGTGGCGCGGGAGGCTCGTCCTGCTCGGCTGGTCGTTGTGGGCACTCTTCTTCGTCGAGTTCGCGGCCAAGTTCGCGCTGGCTCCCGTCAAGCGGGAGTACCTCAGGCGCAACTGGCTGGACGTCTTGATCCTGGCGGTCCCATTCCTGCGTTTTCTGAAGGTGCTCCAGATCCTCAGGGCGACCCGTGCCCTGCCCGTCTTCCGGTTGCTCGTCTTCGGCGGGCGGGGCTCCGGGGCCGCGGTGACCATCCTGAGGCGCCGTAGGCTCGGCCAGCTCGCCCTGATCTCCGTCCTGGTGATTCTCATCGGCGCCTCCGCGGGGCTCGTGCTAGAGGCCGACGCCCGGGACGCGACGATAGAGAACTTTGGCGACGCGCTCTGGTGGTCCGGCGCCCTCGTCACGACCGTGGGCAGCGAGCTCTACCCCGTCACCGCCGGCGGGCGCGCCCTCGGCTTCGCGCTCATGCTCTACGCCGTCGGCATCTTCTCGTACTTTATAGCCTCGATAGCCTCCGTCCTCGTCGGCCTCGACGCCGGGCAACGAACCCAGAAGAGGGCCCGGCAGGGCGACGGCGTCACCTTGAGCGGGGAAGAGCTCGAGACCCTTCGCGGCATCCTCGACCGGGCGCGACGCTAGGGGACATCATTCCCACCGTTCCTCTCCACCCGTTCGAACCACAGCCTCCTGATAAGGACGTCGCCCACGACCGCTGCCGGCACGGCGAGCAGCGCGCCAAGGACTCCGAACGCCGCGCCCGCCACCGTGACGGAGGCTATGACCACGACCGGGTGGAGGGAGATGGCCTTCCGCATCACGAGGGGTGTCAGGAGGTTGCTCTCTACCTGCTGGATGGCGACGAAGGCCAGCAGCACCCACAAAACGTCCCAGGGGTTGCCGGCGAAGGCCAGAAATAGCGGCGGGACCGCCCCGACCACGGACCCGATTATCGGGACAAAGGCGACGAGCCCGGAGAAGAGACCGAGAAAGAGCGCGCCCGGCACGCCTATGAGGTAGAGGGCTACCGCTGCGAGTACGCCGACGACGAACATCGAGAAGAGCCGCCCCTTGAGCCAGCCGAGCAGGCTGTCGCGCGATTCGGAGAGGATGCTCCGCGCCGTGGACCTGCCGTCCGGCGGGACGAGTCTGACCAACCACCCCACCACCGGTTCTGGCATCGCCGTCAGATACAGGGGCACGAACAGCAGGACCAGGAGGGCTGTGAAGAGGGAGGCCAGGCCGCCGAAGAGGCCGAGGAGGCCCCCGATGACCCTGCGGGCGGCGCTGGCGATGGTCTGCGGCGAGATCCCGCTGCTCCCGCCCCCGATCTGGACACCCAGCCTGTTCGCGAGCTCCCGCGCCCGGTCCCCGAGCTGCTGCAGCGCGTCCGGCAGCGACGAAACGAGCAACGCCACCTCCCGGACGAGAACCGGCAGAAGCAGGTACCCGGCGACGCCGAGAACGACGAGGACGAGCGCGACGATCGCCACCACCGCGGCGGGCCTCGGGATCTTCCGCCGGTGCAATGCCTCGACCGGCGCCGAGAGAGCCACCGCGAGCAGGAGCGCCGTCGCGAGCAGCAGGGACACGGTGGCGACCGCCGCCGCGAAGCGCCACGCGGCGAGCAGCGCGAAGCCCACCAACACGGCCCTCAAGAGCCCCCGGTCGGTAAGAGTCGCCCCCGTCACCAGGCTCCTGTCGCGTCGTTGCAAGCGGGGCCCAGCTTTGTGGTGAGGGCTGCGCGCACAACGGCGAAACCTACCACGCCGGGGACCGGAGGACGTCCCGCGCCGCGGTCCTTAACAGAAACCTTACAGAAATCCGTCGGCGACCTTAACGACCCAGAAACGGACCTTTAACTCAGGCCTCGAGAGCCCGGTGTAACGTCATTGGGACGGCAGATGCGGTTCGATCGCGGAGGTGTTTCCGAGGTGGGCAGAGGTTCTTCGGCCAAGTCGGTTGTGATAGCGGGCCTGACGGCGGTGCTGTTCTTCTTCGGGCTCCTGATCACGGAGCGCATACCGGAGATCCCGGTGG
>CADCUW010000320.1 GCA_902805985.1 uncultured Rubrobacteraceae bacterium | reverse complement strand
TCGCCTATCGGTCGCTCGCCCGTCGTGTCCGAGGGGCGGGTGACGAGCCTCTGCTCCACCGTCATCCCGGTCGAGCCGCCCCCGTCGAGGTTGACGGCCTCGTCGGAGCCCAAAGAGTCCATGATGCCGGCGCTCTCCTCGAAGCTCGCGCCGACGCTGTAGCCGGGGCGCCTGCCATCCACGGCGACGAGGAGCAGGTTGCCGCTGGGCTTCGTTCCGGCCAGGGTGCGCGGGTTGCGGCGCTCGCCGAAGCGGTAGTAGAACTCCGGGTTCTCCGGGTAGACGAAGCCCTCTGCGAACGCCGTGATCTCCGGCTCGCCGCTCTCCAGCAGCCGTGGGCCGCCGTTGACGACGCCCGTCCCCGCGCGAACCCGCGCGCCCTCGCCAAAGACGCGCTCGGAGAGTTGGGTCTCCTGCCCCGGTTGTGCGTGGGCGCGGAGCCAGTCGGCGCCCTTCCCGGTGCCGGAGAGGACCGAGCCGTCCGGCGGGATGGGGCCTCCGCGTCCCTCGCGCAGCGCCGTGACGCGGCCCGAGGCGTCGAGGACGGCCTCGGCTCCCTCGCCAGGCTCGGTGTTCGCGCCGAAGATGGGGGTGAAGTGGATCAGCTCGGATGGGTCCGTGCAGGTGAAGTCGTGTTTGGGTTCCTGTGTCGGGTCGTCCCCACCCTCGCCGCCGCAGCCCCGGATCAGGCCCGGCTTGCGGTTCTTGCCGTCTACGATTCGCGTCGCCCCGTCGGAGGACCGGACGGAGAGCTCGTCGGAGAGGGCCGCCACGTCCGCGCCAGCTCCATCTCCCTCGGGGAGGACGAGGCTGGTCCGGCCGTCCACGGCCTCGCTGACGAGGTCGCCTTCGAGGATGGAGATGCCGGCCAGATCCCCCGGCGTGCCGTCGTTCGGGCCGATAACGAAGTAGCCGCCGTTTACGGCCGCCAAAGCGCCCGTGCGCGCCGAGATGCCCGTCAGGAGCTCGCGCTCCGGCACGATCTCTGTTGCCAGCTCCGGCGCGAGCGTGCCGTCGTAGCGGTCGGGGTTGACCTTCAGGACGTGGACCACCCACGGCCCCGTCGTCTCCTCTCCGTCCTCCCCCGTGTAGACGGTGCGCGTGCCTTCGTAGCCGTCGGCCGTGAGCTCAGCCCTGAGGGCGTCGGCCTCTGCCTGCGTGGCGAACTTCCCGACGCGGACCAGGTAGCCAGAGGGACCCTCGGCCGGGTCGTCCGGGGCGCGGTCGGAGACCCTCTCGACGCGGGGCCTGTAGCCGTCGGACCGGAGCCGGTCGGCGATCTCCTCGGCCGCGGCCCGGTCCTCCCTGAAGGCCACGTCGACGGTGTAGAAGTCCATCCTGGACTCCCTGCCGCGCTCGATGCGGGTGTAGGTGACGCCCGGCGCCACCCTTTCGGTGGTCCTACTCTCCTTCAGGCCGGGATCGCCGAGCGGCAGTTCGCCGCGGGTGGCGCTCGCGTTCGGGGCGGCGGCGATGGTCGACGCCAATCCCAGAGTACCCAGGATCAGGGCGACCAGGACGCAGAGCAGGCCCTTATGGAGCTTCATCTCTTCCCCTCTCCGCGCCCTACGGCGCGACGTTCTCTTCTATGATCTCGGGCTCGAAGGAGAAGACCTCCTCGTCGCGCGGGTCCACCTTCGCCCTGACCCAGTGTACGTCTGGGTTGCCGAAGGTCTCCACCCGGGTGAAGTTCAGCGGCCGTTCTTCGGAGATGACCGGCTTGTCTATCCTGAACGTGTGGCTGTCGCCGTGGACGAGGACCACGGGCTTGTCGAAGGCGACGACCTCCCTTTCGAGGGCGTCCTTGAAGTCCGAGAAGCCGGACGGCTCGGCGGTGTCCTCCTCGAAGGGGTTTGCCTGGATCACGAGCATAACGGCCGGGCTGCCGTCCTCCTCGGCCTCATCGAAGTTCTCCGCTAGCCACTCCAGGTTGGCCGCGTTGCGCGCCCGGTACTCCTCCTCGTTGCCGATCACCGTGCCGTCCGGGAGGGTGGTCGGGCGGTTGTTGTTCGACCCGACGATGTGGAGGGTCGCGAAGGTCACGCCGCCCCGCTGCCAGCGGGCATTCTCCGGGTAGTCTTCGTTCTGGCGCTGAAGGGGGATCTCCTTCTGTCCCAGCGAGTCGTCGTCGGGGAAGAAGACGCCGTGCAGGTAGGCGAGCCTGTCGAGCGGGTCTGCCTCCTCCGGCGTGGGGTTCGGCGGCCGGTGGCAGTCCGTCCACTCGTTGTCGCCCGGCGTGTAGACGAGCGGGTTCCGGGAGGCCTCGAACCGGCGGAACTCCTTCCCGTAGACGTCGTCCGTGCAGGCCGAGGAGCCGCTCTTGATATCACCGTCGTGGGCTATAAAGGCGAGCTTCTCGCGGTCAAGCTCCTCGAAGAGCCTCGCGGTCTGCACTTCTTGCAGGGCGTTGTAGGGGATGTCCCCGATCAGGGCGACGTCGAAAGGCCCGCCCTTCGCGTTCTGCGACGGCTTGGCGACGGCCGCGGCGGAGAGGCCGGCGGTGAGCACCGCCACGACCAGGACCAGCAACAGACGGTTCCTCTTCAAGACTCTCCCCTTCCAGTCGACGCGCGACGGACGTGACGACGCCCGGCTTGCACGCCAGCAAAACTATAGGGTAGGGGCGAGGTCCGTAGGTTAACCGCCACGAAAATCTGGGTTAAATGTGGCCATGGCGGAGCCAGTACGGAGCCGGGACGGAGCCGCCCCGGCCACCATCTCTGAAGGCACAAACAAGGGCGCGTCCCGGAAGACGCGCCCAAAAACCGCTACCTGAAGCCTGTTGCCTGAAGCCTCTAACCTACCCCTGCTTCGTGATCCTCGGGTCCGCGTTCGGGTCGGGGGCCTCGAAGGGGGAGGGCAGGTCGTCTATGTGCGCCTCCAGGGCGTCAAGGTCGCTGCCCAGGGTCTCGGGGCTCTGGCCCTCCTTGAAGACCGTGAACCCGTCGCCGCCCGTGGCGATAAAGCTGTTGGCCGCGACCGTGTAGGTGGCGTTCCGGTCTACCGGGGTGCCGTCGGGGAGGGTGACGGAGGTGATCCTCTGCCCGGCGGGGTTCGTGGAGTTGTAGGAGAACTCCAGGCCGCTCACCTGAAGGATGCGGGTCCTGCCGTCGGCGCCGAACTGCTGCTCGAGGACGCGGTAGACCTGGTTGCCGGTGAGTCGCATCTTCACG
Organism: uncultured Rubrobacteraceae bacterium; assembly: GCA_902805985.1. Lineage (GTDB taxonomy): Bacteria > Actinomycetota > Rubrobacteria > Rubrobacterales > Rubrobacteraceae > Rubrobacter_D. The sequence goes on along the minus strand of CADCUW010000320.1, from coordinate 2,015 downwards.
ACCTGGTTGTCGAAGGGCTGCACGGTGAACAGCTCGCCGTAGGTGACCTCGCCGGCCGCGATGGGCGCCCGGATGCCGCCGGGGTTCATGAAGGCGAAGTCCGCGCCGGCGAACTTGCGCTGGGCGTCGGCGATAAGGTCGCCCATAGGGCTCTCGCCGGCGGGGGTCGCGGTTGTCGAGATGTCGCTGGCGGCGTTGCCGACGACCCTGTTCGAGACCGGGGCTATGCGGTCCTTGTAGTCCTTGACGAGCGCGGCGGTCCTCGCGTCGGGCGCGACGCCGTCCTGGTAGGTGGTGACGACGCTGCCAGTCGAGGAGATAACGTCCTTGGTGCGACGGTCGACCTTCATGTTGACCGTATCAAAGGCGGTACCGGCGGAGAAGGCCTCTATGACGAGCTTGTCCTCGGCGCAGCCGGCCGGCTCGGCGCTACGGGTCTGGCCGGTCTGGTCATCCACGCAGTCGTTGAGCTTCGAGTGCGAGTGGCCGGCGACGACCACGTCCACGTCGTCGTTCATCTCGGCGGTCTCGGAGAGGACCTCGCCGGAGGCCTTCCGCGCGCTGTCGTAGAAGCCGCCGGAGTGGGCGAGAACGACGATCGTCTCGACCTTCTTCGCCTTGAGCTGGGCCACGTACCTGTCGACGCTCTCGGAGATGTCGGTGACGCGGAACGGGGAGATGGCGTCGGGGACGACGATGTTCGGCGTGTCCTCGGTCGTCACCCCGATAAAGCCGACGTCTATGCCGTCCTTGCGGATGATCTTGTACGGCGGCAGCACGTTCTCGCCGGAGTCTCTGTACTCGGTGTTGGCGGCGATGTAGGGGAACTGCGCGCCGGGGAAGCCGGGGTCGGAGGTGTTGACGGGCTGGCCGTCGGCGCCGTCCTTGAACTGCAGGCCGTCGTCGCGCTGGCCGCCGTTGATCATGCGCAGCATCTCCCGGCCGCCCTCGTCGAACTCGTGGTTGCCCAAGGTGCCGATGTCGAACTCCATCTCGTTCATCGCGTAGACGGAGGGCTCGTCGTGGAAGTGGCTGGAGATCAGGGGCGTCCCGCCGACCATATCGCCCGCGTGCACCCTGATGGTGCGATCGGGGTTCTTTGCCTCGTAGTCGTCGAGGTAGGCGTCGAGGTACTCGGCCCCGCCGACCGGCACGGGCGTGCCGTTCTTGGGGAGGCTCCTGGGCGACTCGAGGTTCCCGTGAAAGTCGTTGACGCCGAGGAGCTGCACTTCGGCGATCCTGTCGGCCGGCGCGGGATTGGAACCACCGTCCGGCTTCGTCTTCGCGGCCTGGCTGTTTGCCGACCACAATAGATAAGCGGCAAGCATCGCCACGAGGCCTACCGCGCCTACCAGACCAACCGAACGTAACCTGTTTGCAAACATAATTGGTGTCCTTTCGATCTTCGCCTCTACCACGAAAGGGCGAACGAGCCCCCCATCCAACATACACAAGTTAGCATCTTACCCCGTAAACGTTGTTGCAAGCCGGTAAACTCTGTGTAAAAACCGCGGCCCGCCCTAGAAGCCCCGGGCGGGCCGCGGAGACCGCTACTCCTTGGAGAGCGTGAGGACGGGCGGGTCGTGGTCGGAGACGTGGTGGCCGTCGGTGGGGTCGTCCCGCTCGAAATAGTCGTTGTCGAAGTGGGCGTAGCGGAGGTCGCCGACCCTGTTCTTCAGGCCGTCGGTGACGAGGACGTGGTCAAGCGTCTGGAGTCTCCCCTGGAAGGCGAAGCTGTAGCGCTCCTGCTCGGGCGCTTCATCCCAGAGGTTATCCAGCGTCGTCGTGCCGTCCTCCAACGTCCGGAGTGCCGACTCGTCCTCGAAGGCGTTGAGGTCCCCGGCTACGATGGAGCGCTTGCCGGCGTCCTCGAGCTCCGCGACGCGGTCGCGCACGAAGGCGGCCTGGGCCTCGCGGCACGCGTCGGGGGCGGCCTTTGAGGCGAAGTGGTTGGAGAAGATGGTGAACCCGCCGAAGCCACTCGCCTGCACCTCCATCGCGAGCGGCGGCCGGTC
>CADCUW010000319.1 GCA_902805985.1 uncultured Rubrobacteraceae bacterium | reverse complement strand
GACGGGAACGGCTCCGTCTCGGCTATGTCGTCCTCTTCACAGACGACGAGCAACGACCGCGACTCTTCCCTCTCGAAAGCGGAAGAGAAGGCCCTGAAAAACCTCGACGACCGGATCGAGCAGAAGGTGGACGACCTGCTCGAACGGGTGATGCCGTAGGTCCGCGCATCCACTCGTCTCGCATCCCGGCGTAGGGGTAGGGAGCGCGTTACCCGTGGCGCGAGGGCCCGCATGCTCCGTGGGGCGTGCTGGATTTGACGCCGGTCGTCTCCTTGTCGAGGAGCTCCGCCAGGCGCATGCTCTCGAAGCTGTATGCCTTTTAGCGCTCGTCGCCCTCGCCGAAGGCGCGGGGTCCACAGGCTACGGCGCCGGCCGGCTCCCGAGGGTCGGCCCGGGGCAGGAAAGCCGTAACCCGTATGTCTTCTCTGGCCTGCCGGAAGCCCGCTACCGCACGCGGGGTCACTTCTTGTATGCTCGTCGCCAGCGCGGAAAGGAGAAGACTTGGAGATAACCGTCCGTCACGCGCCTCCCGACAGGTCGAACACGCGCCGGCCGAAGACGGGGATCGGTTGCCTTTGACGGCCTCCCGCGCGGCTTCCACAAGCGCGGGCGGGATGCCGCAGTCCGGCACCGGTACGGCGATCCACTCGCTGCGCGGTCTCACCACCGTCTTGCTGCTCGTCTTGTACTCCCGGCCGTTCGGGGTCTCGACGGCCACCCGTTTTTGCGTCTTGTGGGCCTGGTTGAACCACCAGATGCCGTACCTCGCGTCCGGGTCGAGGCGGGACAAGACTAGCGCGCTCAAGCGACCCTCCTCCACCAAGGCTTGCATCTGTTCGCGGTCCAGCGCTCGGTACGGATCGTCGCAGAGGATCCCCTTGACGGTCGGCTTGACCCACAGCGTATTCCCCTTAGGGGAGGGTATGCTCGTCCGTTCGAGCACCCGGGCATCCAAGCCCCGGCCCTCCTCGTCGCTTTCCTGCGGACCCGAGGTTCCCGGAGGTGCCGGCCCCCCCGTTGCGAACTTCCAAGAACCCTTCGGTCTGCTCTTCGGGGCCAAGAACCTCTACCGGTCGGCTCGCGCGATCGTCTCGTACACCGTGGACGGCGCGGTGGCCGAGGAGTCCAACCGGCGCTTCGTGGACTGGAGGTTCGCCCAAGGCAACCCCGGCATGGGGATCATAGGGAAGCCGGGACCACCGCAGCCCGAGGACTTCTACCACGAGTACGAGGACCTCCAGTGGACGGTCCGCCTCTGGCACCAGGGGCCAGATCGCTGGCGGGAGGAGTGGCTCGAAAGCGAGGGCACGCACCGCAGGTGCGTGGTGGCGGCGGGTAGGCACGCGCCGCTGTGGATCTATGAGCCCCCGGGCACGGCCATCCACGTGCCCTCCGTCCCCGAGGTACGCGAACCCGACCCTGAGCTCTCCTTCGTGCTCGACCCCTCCGAGGAGGGGTTCTTCTGCGCCCTCTGGGACGAGGCGACCGTCCGCAAGACGGGCCGCACGACCACCGTGGCGGGCAGGGAGGCTCTGGAGGTCCGGGCCGAGACGATCTCGTGAGGATACCCTCCTTGGGTCTTCAAGGGCTACCGCTCTGCGCAGGCACCACCGACCATATGCTGTTGGTGGACGCGAAGGTCGGCACCGTGCTGCGCGTGTCGGCCAGGCTACCAGCCCGGGAGTTCGAGGTCGCGGAGCTCACGAAGATCGCCTATGACGAGGAGTTCCCGGGGGGCACCTTCCGGCTGGAGATGCCCGACGTGGAGTTCAGACGGGTGGAGCGCTGAACACAGACGAACTTCGGAGAACCCCCTCAGCCCGAAGTTCGCGGAACGCCCCTTCTACGAGGTTGAGTGAATAAAGATTACGAGGGCGCTTTGTCGGGATCTTCTAGCGGCTCCCGGCTTCATTCGTCGACCTCAGAAGTTCCGAGAATGGAACATGCGGATGGGTTGGTCTTGTGTCATCATCTACCCTGAGAAAGAGTCGAGCGGAAAGGGGTAGACGGGCGTGCTTGCCTACGTGTTCTGGCACTGGCCGTCGGAGGGTGTCGAGGCCCGGCACTACGAGCGAGGCCTGATCCACTTCCACGAGACGCTGGCGGAGGCCGAGCTGGAGGGTTTCCACGGATCGTCGACCTACCGCATCGAAGGCGCCTCCTGGGTCGGCCCCGGGTCTCGCGGCTACGAAGACTGGTACCTGCTCGATGGCTCGTGCGCACTGGACCCCCTCAACGAGGTTGCCGTCTCCGGGAAACGCAAGAGCCCGCACGACATGGTCGCCGGGGCGTCCGCCGTAGGCGGCGCCGGGGGCCTCTATGGATTCGGGAGCGGGGAGCCCGCCGCGTTGGGGTCGGGCCTTGCGACCTGGCTGACCAAGCAACGCGGCACCTCCTACGAGGAGTTTTACGCCCGGATCGAGCCCTGGACGAACACACCACAGACGAGCCTCTGGCGACGGCAGTTGGTGCTGGGTCCCACGCCCGAGTTCTGCGTGCTGGGGCGTGCGGGATCGGAGTTTCCCGCGGACCTCTCGCCGGTCGCCGTGGAGCGGACACCGCTTTGGCCGGTCGCCTGACCTACTCCCACTGAGACTGAAATTCCTAGAACCCTCTCGAGGCGAAGTTCGGAGAACAACCCTTCTACGAGGTTGGGTGAATAAGACCCGTTGGGTCCCCCGGTTGCCATGGAGGTGGCCGAGCGGTACGGTTCGCGGGTGGCGGATTGGACGCACGCCGGACGAGAGCGGTTCGCGGCGCGAGGGCGCCGCTTGGCGCAGGCGCGGGTCGCCCTCCGTACCCTCTTGCGCCTGACCGATCGGGGAAGGTGGGTCTCGTCCGGCGTGCTCGGGTGCGCCTACCCGCGCACAGATAGGGCCCTAGCCGCGCTCGCGGGCAGCGGCGTGCGGCTGCTGGTCAACCTCCACGAGCGGCCCCACGCCCCTGACCGCCTCGGCCGCCACAGCCTGAGGGAGGTCCACCTGCCGGTGAAGGACTTCGTCGCGCCCACGCCCCGCCAGGTCGAGCGTGGCGTGGACGCCATCGTCGGGGCCTTGGCGTCGGGCGAAGCGGCGGCGGTCCACTGCGGGGGTGGCCTCGGGCGCACGGGCACCCTGCTCGCGTGCTACCTGGCCAGCAGCGAGGGGCTCGGCGCAGGGGAGGCGATCGCGCGCGTTCGCTCCTTCAGGCCGGGCTCTGTGGAGACTCTGACCCAGGTCCAGGCGGTGGAATCTTGGACCCGACGCCTGGGATGGCCCCACACCTGAGCGAGGGCGGACCTCTGCGGATCCCCTCAAGGCGAAGTTCGCGGAATCTCCCTTCCACGCACTCCGGTGAATAGGGACGATCACGGTCTTGGCGCCCAGGCGCTCACCATCTCGGGGTTTTCTTGTTCGTTCCTCGCCGTGTGTTCGTGGACACCTCGGGGCGGAAGCTAACTTTGCTACAGTGCGCCCGTCCACGAAAAGGCAAACCCGCCGCGAGGCGGGGGCGCAAAGCCTACGGACCTCCCCTTGTCGGAGGCAGCCGGGCTGCCGAAAGGAGGCCTCTCTTGGTGTATCGGTCTGCTCACGCTCTGGCGGGGCGCCCCCCGAGCATGATCACCCTCTGCGTAGAGAAACGTTACCGCAACACCCTCATCCGTTCCCGGGTGACGGCACCGTCCATAGAGGGGGCGCTCGAGCTCGCCGGAGAAGGCGCGAGGGTCGTCTTCCCTATAGACAGCCAGGCGTTCTTCGCCTTCGCCAAGGAGGACTTTCAGGCAAACCGGGGACCCGAGGATAGCGAAGTCGTGCTCCCGGCGCGGCGCGTTATCGGGCGCTAACCGAAAAGGTTCGTATCGGAACCGAAAGGAAGGTCGCGTGTCCGAATCGAAGCGTGCCGAGGTCCGAAGCGGCCTGTTGGCCGAGGATCTGTGGGAGGTCGAGACGTACCTCAGGAAGAAAGGCGGCTCGGAGTTCGTCTACGACGAGGAGCTCGACGTGTTCCGCTTTCCCGAGGACGGGTGCTTCGCCTTCTGCGAAGAGTTCGCCGATTGGCAACGGTTGGGGGAGCTCGGGTACCTGAACTTCTGAGAACCACCTCAAGGGGAAGTTCGCAGAACACTTCTTCTACGAGGTTCCGTGAATAGATCGGCTACTGTGCCGCGGGCACAATGTCGGGCTCGTCGAACACGCATATGGGGGTCACTCTGAGGTACCACTCGCCCTCCCACTCCGCCATCTCCTGCGCCTCCACGCGCCAGCCGCCGGTGCCACCGTAGGAAGCTGTGAGGCCCACGGGGACCTCGCTGCCGGTCTCCGGGCTGTCGGTCGCGGTGATCCTGGTGCTGGCGCCGATGGCTAGGTGCTTCGGAGGGCAGGAGGCCGTCACCGCCTTGTGGCGCGAGCTGTCGGCCGCGCTCTTGACCATGGGCACGTAGCTCGGGCGGCGCATGAACCGCTCCGAGTCGAGCCCGTCGAGCATCTCGGCATCCTTGGCCTTGGCGTCGGCGGGCAGGAACGCTTCCGCGTCCTTGCCGTCCAGTTCGTCGGCGTTGAGGTTGGTCACCCTTGCCTGGGAGTCCACCGACATGGGCGGCGCGGGCTTGGCGTCGGGCGGTGCCCCGCTGTCGCCCACTCGCAAGTCCAAGGCGGTCCCCGCCCCATCGTTGTCCACCCTCAGGAGCGGTCCGGTCGCGCTGCCGACCAGGGTGGTGATCCGATCAACCACGTTGGCCCTACCGAGCTTGAACGGGTCGCCCGGCACCGCGGCCAGCGCCGTCGTCCCGACCCCGAAGGCGACGACCAGCACCACGGCCAGCCCTACGCAGAAGGTCGTAGCACGCCCCACCCACATCACCTTGCCGAAGAATGCCTTCGTCACGTGCTCCCCCTCCTCCACGCGGGCCCGCAAGGATGCCTCGTCCGGGACGCGCGATCACGAGAATAACGACGCCGGAAGTATGGACGGTTGCGAGGGACGCCGCAACCTCCTTAAACCCCGAGGACCGAAGTTCCGGGAACGCCCCTTCCACGCACTCCGGTGAATACGACCAGCGCGCCTACCGGGAGGCGAGCGGGAGGCGCGCGAGCACTTCCGCTTCCAGCGACGGATAAACTAGCTCCTTCGAGACGACCAGCTCGCTGACCTCGGCCTCGACATCGGCCCTCATGTCGTTGAGCATGGCAAGGAACCTCGCCGGGTCGGAGAGCGGACCGCGATAGCGGAAAAGGGTGGTG
>CADCUW010000318.1 GCA_902805985.1 uncultured Rubrobacteraceae bacterium | reverse complement strand
TCAAGGCTTAGGGTTATTCGACCCTTGTGGTGTCCGGGCCGCTCTGGCCCGTTAGGTGCTCCGTGGAGACGAGTTGGAGTAGCTCCGGGCCGGTACCATTGCGGCCCCAGGCGATGCGGGTGATCGAGGCGTTGGCGGCCCTGTGGGTTCCTGGCAGCACCCCGGCCCCGAAGCGGTCCCTGAGAAAAGCCCGCATCGAGCCCCCGTGCGAGACGACGACGACGCGCGACCCCTCGGGGTGGCGGGAGCGTATCTCGTCCATCGCCGCCTCGAAGCGGGCCATGACCTCCTCGTCTGTCTCGGCCCCGGCGAACGCCCAGCGTTCCTCCTCCGGCAGGGCGAGGAACTTCTGGGCGAACTCGGGGTTGCGCTCCTCCTGCGCAGCCCACGTGTGGCCTTCGAGGACGCCGCCGTGGCGTTCCATCAGGCCCCGCACCGGCACGACCTCGCCGGCGAAGCCGGACTCCCGGGCGATGATCTCGGCGGTCTGGAAAGCCCTCGCCAGGGGGCTGCTGTAGATCGCGTCGTAATCCGTGCGGGACAGGGCCCGGCCCGCGAGGGCCGCCTGACGTTCTCCCTCCTCGGAGAGGGGAAACTCCATCTGTCCCTGCCACACGCCTTGGGCGTTGGCCGTGGACTGTCCGTGGCGCACCAGTAGTAGCTCTTGTCTCTCGGGCATGGGCGTAAAGATAATGCATGACGCCGCAGCGGGCAAACCCCCACCGATGCTAAACTCGCGCTGTTCCCGGAGAGAGGATGGAGGCCGCAGGGGAGTGTTCTGGAGAGGCGAGGAAGACCCGCCGGAGAGGCCAGAGGGGGCGCCGTCCGAAGAGCCGCGCGGTCCCATCCGCATCAAGCCCGACGCGCCCCGGCCGGCGACCATCCTCAGGGTCGCGGGCGAGCTGGAGGAGCGGGGGGGCAAGATCCTGGAGCTCTTCAAGGAGATACGGTCCCCGCTGGGACGGGCCGTGCTGCCGATCCACCTGTTGGAGGACGAGGAGACATTGTTTGTGGAGGTTGCGACCGAACCGTGGGACGAACGCGGCGAGCGGGAGGTCGCCGGACGCATCGCGGCGCTGCGTAACTCCGAGGACGCCGAGGCCCGCCTAGAGCTGCTGAGCGCCTACCCGGTGCCGGACGAGTTGCGGTTCTTGTGCGGACGCTCCCCGGCCGCGCTGCTTCAACTGGACCTGCTCAGGGTACGCCTCGACCGTCCGGAGGAGGCGGCCGGCATGTTCCGGGAGGTAGCGAGCCGCCACTGGGGGGTCGACCTCGACTTCGAGCCTGACTACCTGCCCCTCGTTGAGGACCTGCTCATGGCGGCCCTCGCTGACGAAGACCACGAGGGAGACACTCCCGTCACGGAAGGGCTCGTCGGCGGGGTGGGTAGCTTTCTGGGGGAGATCATCCGCAGAAACGCCGGCTTCGGGGCCGCCTGGCGGCCGCCCGAGAACTGGGGCGAAGGTCCCGTGGTCGAGGCGAAGGGCTTCGCGCTCGACCCCGTGGGCAAGGCCCGCGCCTTTCTGAACGAAGGCCCTGAAGAGTCGCTCAGCTTCTACGCCACCTACGTCCTCGACCTTCTAGACAAGGAAGAGCCTCCCGAAGCCCCAGACTAGCAATTCGTCAGGGTTCCAGGTTCTGAGGTTTCAGGGATGCCTGACGGCGCGGGATCTCGCCTCTCTGTCCCTCAAACCCAGGAGCCTCCGAAGGGGACGCCCCGGAGCCTCATCACCCCCAAGCCTCTACGCGTAGCGCTTGCGGAGCTCGCGGATGATGTTCGATGAGTCCACGAGCACCTCTTCGCCGATGGTTACGATCGGGATCGCCCGCTGCCCCGAGAGGCGGATGACCTCCTGCCGCCCGTCCTCGTCGGCGTTGACCGGCTCGTAGTCGAGGCCGAGCCTGTCCAGCTCCTGCTTCACCCTCCGGCAGTAGGGACAGTAACTGCCCGTGTACAACCTGATACCCGTCTTCTCTTTCGTGGCGTCCAAAAGAAACCTCCGGTTTCAACGTATACGAGAGAACGGATTATACCGTCGAAGCCGTTCGGAAAAAGGTCAGGTGGGGGGATCGAGGCTGACGATGATCTCGACCTCGACGGGGGCGTCGAGCGGGAGCTCGGTCACGCCCACGGCGCTCCTGGCGTGGAGCCCGGCCTCCCCGAAAACCTCGCCGAGAAGCTCCGAGGCGCCGTTCAAGACCCCGGGTTGGCCGTTGAAGCCGGGGGCCGAGGCCACGAAGCCCGTGACCTTGACGACGTCGCGCAGGTTGTCGAGTCCGCCGGATCTTTCGGCGGCGGCTGCCAGGGCGTTCAGGGCACAGAGCCTGGCGCATTCCTTCGCCTCATCGGGCGTTACGGCGTCGCCGACCTTGCCCGTGCGGTGGAGCTCGCCGCCGGAGAAGGGGAGTTGGCCCGCCGTGAAGACGAGGGGGCCTGTCCGGGTCGCGGGGACGTAGGAGCCGGCGGGTGCGGGGACCGGGGGGAGTTCGAGCCCTAGTTCCTTGAGGCGGTTGGACGGGGTCATCTAGCGGAGGGCCTCCTCGTACTCGCTGGGGTCGTAGATCAGGGGGAAGCTAGTGTCGAGCGTCTCGCCGGCGGTGACCTCGCCGACGAAGACCGTGTGGTCCCCGGCGCGGGCGCGGTCCATCATGCGGCAGTCGAGGTAGGCCAGGCAATCGAGGAGGTAGGGAGAGCCGTTCGGGGTCAAACCGTAAGGGACGCCGCGGAGCTTGTCGTCGTACTCGCCGCTCGTCTCCCCGAAGTGGGTCGCGACGTTTACCTGGTCGTCGCGCAGGACGCTCAGGGCGAACGTCTCGCTCTCCGCGACGATGTCGTGGGTGTAGCGGTCGGTGCGGATGGCGACGGCCACGCAGGGGGGACGTTCGGAGGTCTGCATCACCCAGGAGACGGCCATCGCGTTCGACTGGCGTCCGCGGCGGGTCCCGAGCACGTAGACCCCGTGGGTCAGGTGCCCGAGGGCGCCGAGTATGGAGTTTCGGTCTTGGGGGTCCCTGTCCAAATCTCTCCTCTCGGGTCCGATGAGGGTATTCTAGCAAGAGTGGGTATACTTGCGGCCCATGAAATCTCGCGGAGGATCACTCGCATGACCCTGAGCGCCTCGCTCGTCGGAATCGGCATCGTTCAGACCGTACTCTACCTGCTGTTCGTCCGGGCTATCGATCTCTACGAGCGGGAGTCCTTGCGGTACGTGATCCCGGTCTTCATCTGGGGCTTCGCCGTGGCGACCACGCTCTCGCTGGTGTTCAACACGATAGCGTCGATCACGATCAGCAGCCTCGCCGGCAACCAGGCCGCGTCGTTTATCACGGCCGTGTTCGTTGCGCCGCCGGTCGAGGAGACGTCGAAGGGTCTGGCCCTCCTCATAGCCTTCCTCGTAGCGTACGCGGTGGCGCGCCGGAGGGGGCTCGTCGAGTTCGCCGGCGTCATGGACGGGATCGTCTACGGGTCTGCGGTCGGTTTCGGCTTCGCCATAGCAGAAGACATCCTCTACGGGCTGCAGTATGGCTCCGAGACCTTCGTGGTGCGCAGGATCTTCGGCGGCTTCGCCCACGCGGCCTTCACCTCGCTTACGGGGATCGGGATCGGCCTGATACCGTGGGTCCAGAGCCGGTTGTTGAAGGTATTGTTGCCGCTGGTCGGGCTCGCCGGGGCGATACTGCTGCACGCGACGTTCAACTTTACGGCGACGACGTTCGGGCCCGTGGCCTACCTGGTGCTGTTCTGCGTTATCCTCTTCTACGTTGTCCTCATAATACTGTGGCTATGGATGGAGCGGCGCGTCATCCGCACCGAGTTGCGGGAGGAGGTGGAGGCCGGCACGATCACCGCCGAGGAGTACTCCATCTTGCCGAGCTACTTCCGAAAGACGGGCTACTACCTGGGCCTGCTCTTCAAGGGACGCTTCAGGACGTGGTCCCGGGCGCGCAAGGTCCACGGGGCTGCCGTGGAGCTGGCCGTCTCCAAACGCCTCGCCCGCCGCTCCGATACAGCGATCCGGCGCGACCGGGTCCTGGCCCTGCGCAACAAGATAGGAAGGCTCAAGGGAGAGGCCACCCTCGGGACGGCCACCTGAGCGCGCCCGCCTCCGGTGTGATCCTCACCGGCGGGGGGAGCCGCCGGATGGGCCGCGACAAGCTGCTCCTGAGGGTCGGCGGTGAGACCCTCGCCGAACGCGTCACGGGCGCGCTCTCTGAGAGTTGCGAGGAGGTGATACTGGCCGGTGGTGGTAAGGCGCCACCAGGTGTCCTTAGCGCCGTCGACGACCGTCCCGGGCAGGGTCCCCTAGCCGGCATGGAGGCAGGTCTCGCGGCGGCCCGCTTTCCGCTTGTTTTCGTGGCGGCCGGGGACATGCCTTTCCTGAGCGCCGACCTCGTCGCATATCTTCTCGGGGTCCTGCAGGATCGCAAGTCGCTTGCCGCCGTTCCCGAGCAAGGGGGACGCGCGCATCCGCTCTGCGCCGCCTACTCCCGCGAGGTGCTGCCCCGTCTCCGTTACGCCCTGGACGGTGGTGTTCGGGCCGCGCGCGAGTTTCTGCGCGGGCTGGATCCCATCGTCTACGTACCGGAAGGGGATTTGCGGTCCCTGGGGGACCCCGGCCTTCTCCTGATGAACGTTAACTCGCCCGACGACCTCACGCGGGCAAGGTCCGTGGTCGGCGCTTGAGCCAGCTCTTCTGCGGGGGCATCGTGGGCGAGCTTCGCCGCCTGCTCGGGGTCTACCTCGGAGATGAGCCGGTTCCCGCAGAGGACCGGCCCCGGTACGCGGTCGTGCTCGGGACGCAGGTTCTGCCCGGGGGTAAGCCGAGCCGCACGCTCGACGCCAGGGTGCGGCTCGCGGCGCGGCTCCACGCGGCAGGACGGGTGGACCGAGTCCTGGTGACGGGCGGGCTCGGGAGGCACCCGCCGACCGAGGCGGAGGTGATGGCCCGCATCCTGCGAGAAGAGGGGGTGCCGGGGGAGGCCATCCGGATGGAGGATCAGGCAGAGAGCACCTGGGACTCCGCGCGGCTAGTGGCGGCGCTCGCGGCAGGGGACGGGGTTACTGAGGTGCTCGTAGTGACAGACCCGCTGCACTGCGTTCGGACGGCCGCGGCGTTCCGGCGGGCCGGGCTCATCGCACGGGCGGAGCCCGTGTATAGTAGCCCGATGTGGCGGGTTCCCTGGCTGCGCCGGGGGCAATTTCTGCGCGAAAGCGGGGCGTTGGTCTGGTACAGGGGGAGGTA
>CADCUW010000317.1 GCA_902805985.1 uncultured Rubrobacteraceae bacterium | reverse complement strand
CACTTGCATACCACCCGTTTAGGGCTTTAGAGAGGTAAGCGCCTCCACCTCTCCGGCGGTGAGGCGTAGCCCGGCGGCGGCGACGTTCTCTTCGAGGTGCTCGACCGAGGAGGTGCCTGGGATCGGGAGCATCGCCGGGGACTTCGCCAGCAGCCATGCTAGGGCCACCTGCGGGACGGTCGCCCCGTGGCGGGTGGCCGTCTCGCGCAGCGTCCCGCCGGGATGCGCCAGCCTGCCCGTACCGAGCGGCAGCCAGGGGATGAAGGCGATGCCCGCGCGCTCGCAGGCCCGCAGGACGGCCTCGGAGCGGCGGTCGTTCAGGTTGTAGCGGTTCTGGACGGAGACGATGGGGACGATGCCCGCGGCGACCGCCAACTGGTCGGCCGACACGTTCGAGAGGCCGACATGCCGGATCCTCCCCTCTTCCCGCAGTTGCGCCAGGGCTTCGATCGAGCGCTCGAAGGGGATGCGGCTGTCCGGCCGGTGGAGTTGGTAGAGGTCTATTCGGTCCAGTTTGAGGCGCCGGAGGCTGCCCTCGCAGGCCTCGCGCAGGTGCTTGGGACGGCCGTTCGTCCTCCAACGGCCGGGGCCCTGGCGCGTGTAGCCGCCCTTCGTGGCGATCACGAGGTTCGCGGTATACGGGTGGAGGGCCGAGGAGATCCCACGCTCGCCCACCCAGGGTCCGTAGGCGTCCGCCGTATCTATAAAGTCCACGCCGAGGTCCACCGCCCGGCGCAGGACGCGCTCCGCCCTGGTCGGGTCTCGTAGCTCGCCCCACACGCCCGGCCCGCAGAGCCGCATAGCCCCGAGGCCGAGCCGTCCGACGGCGAGGTCGCCGCCGAGGACGAGCGTGCCGGCGGTTCGGGTTTCGTCGTTCGGCATGGGTTCCACACTCTCTAGCTCTCTGCGCGCAGCATACCGTGCCGGGCCCGGGTGCCGTCGCGTCCATGCTCTAGAATTACGGGCTGAAGGCCAGAGGAGAGGCGGCACCCGTAAGCGACAACGCGGAGAGATCCACGCCCCCCGGCGGTCTGCGGGCGCTCCTCGACGGCAGGCGTCCGCTTCTCGGCGCCGCCTTTCTCGGGGGATACGCGTGGTCCACCTTCGCGCCCGGCTCGTTCGGGACGGCGCTCTTTCTGGGTGTTGGGGCGGTCTTGTTCGCGATCTCCGTGCCGTGGTCGAGCTCGTTTCACCGGGCCTTCGCGCTGGTCGCCCTCGTGGCGCTCGGGGCGACCCTGCTCACCGGCCGGTTCGCCTTCGGGGACTTTCTCGAAGGGATGCCGACGTACTTCGGGATCGTGGCGGTGTTACTCGTGCTCAGCATCGCGGGGTACCCGATCCGGGCGGCCCGCTACGAGGCCCAGATCCGGGCGCTGGTGGCCGCGCTCATCCGGCGCGGCGTGGGCGTAAAGGCGACGAGCGGGGTACTCGGTCACGTCCTCGGCGCGGTGCTCGACGTCGGGGCGTTCGTCCTCATAGACGTGATCACGGGCAGGGCGGCCCCGAAGATGCGCCTCGACGCCCTGAAGTGGGCCGGACGCGCCTTCTCTTTCGCCCCCCTCTGGACGAACCTGAACGTCTTTACCGCCACCACAATCGTCCTGACCGGCGTCTCCTACCCTGGCCTGCTGGCCGCCACGGTTCCCTTCATCCTCGTCGGCCTGGCCGGGACGGTCCTCGCCGCCCGCAGGGAAGAAGGCGAGACCGCGGGGTTCCCGGGCGTTCCGCTCGACCGTGGGGCAGCGGCGATCCTCCTATATCCCGTCCTGCTCGTGGCCGCGGTCGCCCTCGTGAACGTGCTCTTCCCCAGCCTGACGCTCACGGCGGCCATCGCGGTGACGGTCGCCGTCATCGTGATCCTGATCGCAGCCCTCGCGACCGTCCTGACCCGCCGGACCTCTCCCCTCAGCCGCCTCGCCGACGAGACGCGCGGCTCGCTCTCCTCCTCCCACTCGGAGTTCGCCCTCTTCGGCTCGGCGGGGGTGCTCGTGATCTCCTTGCAGTCTCTGGGCGTGCTCGCGCCGCTCGGGGTGCTCCTCTCGGCCCTGCCGGCCGCGCTCGTGGCGCCCACGCTCCTGATCCTCATGGCAGCCGGCTTCGTCGCCGGCATCCACGTCATCCCGATGGTCCTGCTACTCGACGCCGCCTTCCCCCTCGACGCCGGCCCCTCCCCCGTCCTGTGGGCCGTAGCGCTCCTGCTCGGCGCCCAGTCAACCCTCCTGCTCACCCCCTTCTCCAGCGCCGTCACCATGCTCTCCCGGCTGACGGGCCTGCACCCGCTCGAGGTCGGCCCGAAACGGAACTGGCGCTTCGGCCTCGCCGTCGGAACCGGCGCCCTGCTCTACCTCGGCCTCCTCACCGCGCTGCTCCTGTAGCGCGCCGGTACACCCGACCCCTCGTAACGTTCATGACGCTGGCGGCGGGATCTTCTATGATGCAATCGCGTGGAAAGGGGCGAGGATAGAGCCTTCGGCGCGAACGGCACCTGCGGAGCACAACCGTACACCTGTCCTCAAAACGGACGAGGAGGTCCTGCGCGTCTCGCTGCTGGGGCGTTTCAACAGCACGCCACCTGGTCCCCAGATGGCGCCAACATCGCCTTCCGGGCGAACCCCCGGTCTGGTGGCCAGTCGGCCATCTACGTTGCTCCCGCGGGCGGCACCACCGAACCTCCCACCATGCTCACCAGCAACGTAACCGGCGACGTGGAGCCCGAGTGGCAGCCCGCCTTCCCGGCTTGCGACGTAACCGGTGACGCGAACGCCAACATCCTCAACGGCTCCACCGCCGACGAGACCATCTGCGGCCTTGACGGCAACGACCCGATAGACGGGGCAATGTCGACGCCACGCCGACGGACCGCACGTGGACCATCAACAACGTCCCGACCGTCGATATCGCGAGCCTGACGCCTCCCAAGGGCGCGACGAACGTGTTGCGCAACGCGAACGTCGGCGCCACCTTCTCCGAGGAGATGGCGGCCGTCTCGCTCAAGAACGCAGATAACACCTCCTTGACCTTCAAACCAGAAAGTGGAAGACGATCCCCGCGACCATCGCCCTGAGCCTTTCGGGCGGCAAGACGACGGCGACGCTCGATCCCTACGGGGCCACGGAGGGGACCACCACCGAGCAGCCCCTGGCGGGCAACAAGAAGTTCAGGGGCATGATAACCACCGGCGCCAAGGACCTAGACAGCAACCCGCTGGCAACGAAGGTCGTGTGGACCTTCAACACCGGGAGCTTGATCGGCTAGGCGCGGGTCAGGCGGGAGCGTCTAACGGCCGGTGAGACCGGTAGACGCTCCCGCCCGACCTTGAACAATCCCTAGCGAACGTCGCCCTAAGCTCCAGGGGTTAGAACGTACAGGCCGATGGCGACGAAGTGGCACACGCTGCCGAGGAGCACGAAGACGTGCCAGAGGGCGTGCGCGTAGGGGATCTTGCGGTGGTAGAAGAACGTTCCGGCCGTGTAGGCGATGCCGCCGGCCAGCAGCCACACGAGCGCGGCGCCCGGCAGGGATCGGACGAGGGGCCCAATCGCGACGACGCCGAGCCAGCCCATCGCTACGTAGGCCGCTGTCGAGACCACGGCGAAGCGGCCGGTGGCGAAGATCTTGAAGACTATGCCGGCGGCGGCCATCGCCCAGACGACGCCGAAGAGGGTCCACCCAAGCCGTCCGCCGAGGCCGACGAGGACGAAGGGCGTGTAGGTGCCGGCGATCAGGAGGTAGATCGCGCAGTGGTCGAGCACCCGCAACACGCGCTTGAGCTCGGGCTTCCGGAAGGCGTGGTACAGCGTGGACGCCGCATAGAGGGCGACCAGCGTCCCCCCGTAGACCCCGGCGCTCGCGACGTGCAACGCCTCCTCCCTGACGACCCCGAGGTACACCAGCACCCCAACGCCGAGGACGCTCGCCAGCAGCCCGACGGCGTGGGTCACGACGTTGGCCGCCTCCTCCCGTACCGTGTAGCGCGCCGCCAAGCCGGCCTACGCGGCCTCGTAAGTTACCGGCGCGCCCTCCAGGGACCTGGCCTTTCCTTCGAGCACGAGGTGGTCTAGGTGGGCCAGGGTCTCTGCGAGGGCGAACGACCGCTGCTGCAACGTGAGCGCGCCGCGGAAGAGTTTTCGGGAGACCGCGTAGGCGCTTCCGGGCGCGGCCGTGATCTCCGCGCGCATCATCTCCAGACGCTCCGCGTGGTGTCCTACTAGCTCGCCTATCCTGCCGTCCAGATCACGGAAGACGGGGCCGTGGCCCGGCAGCACGAGGTCGGCGTCGAGGCCGCGCATGGCCTTTAGGGATTCCAGGTAGCGGGCCAGCGGATGGGGCTCCGTCTCGGGCCAGGTGCCTATGTTCGGCGTGATGCCCAGCATCAGGTGGTCCGCGGCGTAGAGGACGCGCCGCCCCTCGTCGTGCAAGACGAGCTGGTGGTCGGCGTGGCCCGGGGCGTGGATAACCCGCGCCGATTCGTCCCCCATCGGCACCTTCTCCCCGGGGCGTAGCGGCAGGATCTCCTCGGGAAGCGGCAGCCCGCTCCTCATCGTTTCCGCCGCGGTCTGTGCCATCCCAGACGGCATCCCGTGCCGGACGAGCAGCCCCACGAAAGGCTCCGCGTCCGGCGAACCCCACAACCGGCGGGCGAACGGTATCTCCTCCTCCATCATGAAGACCGGTGCCGCCGAGACCTCCTGCAACCACCGCGCCGCCCCGACGTGGTCGGGGTGAAAGTGGGTCACCACAATCCTCGCAACGTCCCGCGAGAGGTCGCAGCCGGCCGCGAGGGACCCCGCCTCCCACGCCTCGCGGGCCGGCGGGTAGTCGTACCCGGCGTCGATAAGGGTCCACCCGTCGTCGCCCTCGATCAGATAGACCGAGACGAACCCGAGCGGGAAGGGCACGGGCAGCTTGATCTGCCACAGTCCCTCAACGACCTCAGCCGCCTCCCCCACACCCTGCAAAGCCAGCCCGGCCGGGGCTACGACCTCAGCCAAGCGAGCCACCCGAACCCGGCACTACCACGAGCAAGCAAGAGCCGAAGGCTGATGGCCAAAGGCTGATGGCCGAGGGCCGACCGCTACACCTGCAAGTTCTCGAAGATGCCGGCGGCGCCCATCCCGCCACCGATGCACATGGTTACCATCCCGTACTTAGAGCCGCGGCGCTTCATCTCGTTCAGGATCTGGACGGTCAGCTTCGTGCCCGTAGCACCCATCGGGTGCCCGAGGGCGATGGCCCCGCCGTTGACGTTCATCTTGTCCATGTCGAGGCCGACCTCTCGGACCACGGCGA